>CAKZYZ010000027.1 GCA_937885075.1 uncultured bacterium
CTTTCCCTACACGACGCTCTTCCGATCTCCCATCAGCACCGGTTTCTTCCCGTATCCGGCGACGAGTCCCCGCGCGGCTAAGAGTTCCTGTTTCGGAATTTTAACAAATTCCGAAACGGCTGATTTATTTTTAGAAGTTTGAATCATAACCAATAAAGGAATATCCAGAATTTCCCTCCACTGCCTACTGCTCACTGCCTGTGTTGGCGTCGAAGGTGAACAACTTTTATTATCCGCCATAGCTTTAGCGACGGAGGAAGGCACTTTAGCGCACTTTAGGCACTTTAAACTTTCTAACACCTACTCCCCAACCAGTTCCTCCTCCACCTGATCGATCAACTTTTTCAGCATGGCTACTCCATCGTCACGGAGCAGATGGGAAAGTTCAACGGTATTCTTTACTGTCCGCAATGAAGAGAGCACCTTCTTCAGTGACTGCGTCCGCTTCCGCGCCCAGGCTTCTTCCGGGTCCATCTCGGCATCACGGGCGGATTGGAGCATGCTCCTGTATTGCCGGCCGACTTCCCGGGGTTCCGCTTCTTTATCTAAAACCGCCGAACGGAGTCTGGAGTATTCATCTTCGGAGATCGCTTTCTTCGCCCGGGCCATCCGGAGGACATTGACACTCTCATAATCAGGAATCTCACCCGATTCATTTTTCTCGTCCATCTTTCTGGAGAGATAGATCGGCTCTTCTCGCTTTAAAAAAATATATGATTTGAGGAGTTTCCCGACAGTCGCCGAGCGGAGTTTCAGTTCTCTGGTGCAGTAACCATCAAAGGTGGAAAAATCCCATTCTTTAAACAGTTGTCTCTTCTGAACCAGCGAGATAAATCTCCCCAGATCCAGCCAGTTCCCCTTAAACTTCTGTACCGCCGACAGGACCTGGAAACGGAGACTCTCCGGTTCCAGTTGCTCCATCTTTTCCTCAATTTCCCGCATTGACTTCGTCATATTTTTTCTCCGAAAAAATAGTTTTGAATTACATTAAGAAGTTTCGGTTATGTTTAACATAATCAGATTATTTTAACAGATATTATCGTAATTTTTGAGTGCTTTGAAAAATCCACCACCGACCCTGTGTCGGTGGAGATGTGATTGATTACTAACTCATCCAACCCACCCCAACCCCCCTCCTCCCGCGCCTGCGGCGCGGGAGGAGGGGGTGGGATTGGTCAACACAAAAAGTAGTTGCCAGTCATATTTTCCACCGACGCAGGGTCGGTGGTGAATAAAGAATAATCAGAGAGCTCAAGTGTTACAGATTATCATGTTTGATTTTATACATCGCGAATAGTACCATTCAAGAATGTTTAAGAATAATCTTAATACTGAGAAATCTCAGATGAGATTTCTCGATCGGAGTCATAAGCCGTTGATGTGTACTGTTGTGGTGTTGATCCTGGCTTTCGCGCCCATCGGCAGGCCGATCCAGAAATTTCTTCGGGGAGAGCTTACTGCCGCGCTGGGACCGGGAGGGATGATGATATTCGTACTTGCCATCTTCCTCGGGGGCGGAATCTTCTTTATCTATACATCCCGGTTATGGAGACTCCCTCTAACAAATATACTTTCTACCGCGATCATCCTATTGGCCGGTATCGGCTATTCCTTCTCTCTCCCTATCCCGGAAGAACGGATTCACCTGGTCCAGTTCGGCCTGCTGGGGCTATTGGCTTGCCCCAGCCTGAAAGGAAGTAATCTCTCTGGATGGATCTGGCTCTGGAAGCCATTACTCTTTGTTTTTCTGGTCGGTCTGTCCGATGAGGTGCTGCAGTGGTTCCTCCCGGATCGCGTCTTCGATCTCAGAGATATCCTCTTCAATACCCTTGGCGGTATCTGGGGGATACTGCTGTACCTGGCAGTACAGCGAGGAGGGCGCGACAAAGCGGAGATCCCGCCGGTAGGTGGTGCATGGACCGAGGATAAAATGTAAATATTCGGTAAACCCGTGCTCGTAGCGGGGTGCTGTAGCCGCGGTCGCTGACCGCGGAAGTCAAAGCCGAGGTCAACGACGTAAGATTTTAAAATACCTTTTCGAGTAAGCACAAGCTAGATGCGATTATTAACACAATTATTCCTTATCCTCTCCTTCTTCGCTGATCTTGCCTTCTCATCTGAAGAACCCGGCGGAGCGTTGGAGCTGCATTTCATCGACGTTGGCTATGGGGACTCCATTCTGATTAAATCACCGGCAGGACGGTACTCCCTGATTGATACAGGATATCCCCGGGCCTCTGAGGCACTCCTTAACTATCTCAGAGAGCAAAAAGTCGATACACTGGACTATCTGATCATGACCCATCCCCATCCCGATCATCTGGGCGCGGCGGTCGAAGTCCTTAATAATTTCCAGGTCCATAACCTCAGGGATAACGGTCAGTCGATCGATCAGTTCGACGAACGGCTCACTCAGAGAATGGGGAATGAATATGAAAAAAAGTTCCGGGGGCAACCGAACTACCGGACTCTTACGGCCGGGGACTCAATCAAATGGGGAGACATCATCATGGATATTCTCTGGCCGCCGATACCCCTCCCCTCCCCCGACTGGAATACCAACTCAATGGTGATAATGCTCCGCTACGGAAAATTCCGGGCGCTGCTGGCGGCTGACCTGAACCAGCGGGGAGAAAAGGAGTTGTTGAAGAATAAAGAACTTTCGCTCCGGGCCGACCTCCTGAAAGTCGGCCATCACGGCGCGGGAGATGCCACCGGTCCGGAATTCATAAAAGCCGTCTCCCCAAAATTAGCGGTCATCTCAGTCGGCAAGAACCCCTGGAGCTACCCCTCCCCGGTTGTCATCAGACGGTTGCAGGAAGCAGGCGTAAAAGTCTTCCGAACCGACCGGGACGGAAGTATCAAATTCCGATACCACCCAGATGAGGGGATAAGAATAATGAATTAGTGTACACTTCTTGCTCGTACGAGCAAGAAGTGTACACTAATGTTATCCAAGGGAAGAGAGTAATCAGTACGCAGTAATCGGTAATCAGTACCTCCAAACGTCCAACAACCAACTTCCAACTGCAAATTTTTAAGTAACCTTTGGCCTTGGCGCACACCACTTGGAAGTTGGCAGTTGGAAGTTGGTCATTGGATATTTCTTGTCCACTGCCTACTCCCCATATGGATATCGATAAAATTCCGAAGCGGGGTCTTGACTCCCTTGGCATAACATCGTAGTGCCATTGGAATTCCGAATCAGCCAGTACTATGGCTTATCCGGAAAGCCAGTCGAAAGCGAATAACTTTTATTATCCGCCAGAGTGCTTGCACGACGGAGGAAGGCACTTTTCCGCCGGAGGCGGATCAGCCTCTGGCTGAAGCGCATTTCAAACTTTAGGCACTTTCAACTCCCCCTTCTCCCCTATTTCGTCACTGGAAGATCAGAACCACCGCCGAAGTAAGCCCGGGTAACACCCTTGATGGCCCAGAGACCGGTTTCCGGCCGGAAGATGCCGGTTTTTTCAAGGGCGCTGCCGGTGAAATTCCCGGTGACCGGGATGTCCCCCCTGCCGCCGAAATAGGAACGATCCCCGTTACGGATCGCCCAGAGGCCGGTGGAACCGCGGAAGATAGCGATCTCCGCCGCCCACTGATTCTGGCCTCCGTACCAGGTATAATCACCCGGCACCGGGGTATCGCCGCTTGTGCCGAAATAGGCCCGGGTGACACCCCGGATCGCCCAGAGTCCGCTGGCGGGACGGAAGATACCGGGATCAGTTACTCCGTCTCCGGTGTAATCGGCCGGGATTGGCATATCGTCGGTCGTGCCGAAATAGGCCCGGGTCAGATCCCGGACCGCCCAGAGGCCGGTGCTCTTCCCGAAGACGGCTATATCACAGGAACCGTCGCCGTTGTAGTCCCCCGGGACCGGCATCTGATCCGCCCCCCCGAAATAGACCCGGGTAATCTCCTTAATCGCCCAGAGGCCGGTAGCGGGCCGAAAGATTGAGACATCGGCATAGCCATCCCCGTTATAATCGCCGGAGACCGGGATATCACCCGCACCGCCGAAGTAAACCCGCCCTAACCCCCGGACCGCCCAGAGACCGCTCTCGGGCCGGAAGATGGCCAGGTCGGATTCGCCATCGCCGGTATAATCTCCGGAGGAGATTACCATATATGCCGGTGTCGGCGCCGGTGACGGCGTTGGAGATGGAAAGGCGTAAGAGAAGACCGCCCCGTAATCTAACTCCCCTCCAGACATGGTTGTCCCGTAGAGAGTGTTATTCTCAAAGAGGAGAGTACACCAGGGGGAGTTTCCATCGCCGGTCTGAGCGCTGAAATCATGGAGGATGGTATATCCGCTGCCGTCATTATTCAGGGCAAATAGAACTCCTCCACCTCCGTATGGCATCCCCCCGCCCCCGTAGAGGGTTGTCCCGTAGAGCCGGCTCCCATCGGAGACCAGGGATGCCACCGGCATCATGCCGTCGCCGGTAAAAGAGGAAAAACTATGGATGTTCGTGTAATCTGATCCGTCGATATTCACGGAGAAGATCGTGCCGTAAGAGTTGGGACCTCCGAAGGTGGTGGTTCCATAGAGGCGGGTGCTGTCGGAGAGCAGTCCGCCGACCACGAATGTCCCATCTCCGGTCTGAATTCCGAACTGATGAAGGAGGGTATAGCCGCTGCCGTCAGGACTCATTGAATACAATACTCCGCCGCTGGGACCGGAAGTAACCCAGGTAAAAGCAGTCGTCCCGTATAATGACCCGGCTTCAGCGATAACATTTGAATAAGGGAGATAACCATCCCCGGCAAAATCAGGGAAGCTATGCAGAACCATACTGGAAGACCCGTTAAAATCAAGGGAGAAGACAGTCCCTCCACCGACAGTCCCTCCGTTTGAAGTTGTCCCGTAGAGCGTTGAGCCAAGACTGATCAGACCGGACTGGGGCATCATACCGTCACCGGTATAGGCGGAAAATGAGTGGATGTCCAGATAACCGCTTCCGTCAGTCTCCAGGGAGAAGACCGTTCCATAGGAATTGGAACCATAGTAGGAAGCCGTCCCGTAGAGAGTACTCCCGTCCGAGATGATGCTCCCCTTCGGGCCGGCCGCGCCGTCACTCTGGGCGGAGAACTCCCGCAGAACCGAGTAACCTGACCCATCAGGGTTGATGGAGAATATAGTACCGTAGTCATTGGTGCCCCCGTACGTTGTCGTGCCGTAAAGAGCACTCCCATCCGAGACCAACCCACCCTGGGAACTGGATCCATCGCTGTTAGTCTGCCCGCCGAAGCTGTGCAGAATTGTGTAACCGGACTGAGCCATCCCGGCGGAGAGGCAGGCTACGGAAAAAGCCAAAACTATCGCCAGAGAAACAATTCTCTTCATCATATATCTTCTCCTTTTATAAGGTTATTCCCATTGAATATATCAATTTTTTCTATATTACATAACTATAATATTACTGTAAACAAAAAAAATAGCCCCGCTGACGGCGGGGTTATTTTGTCTTTTGAAGAACGACCATCATGATTTTGTTAAAGCAATGCCGGGAAATACTTTAACAATATCCTCCTATTATATGTATTGTTTTATCTTTAAGCCAGTATATTATATTCATCAACCGATAAACATATTGAAATAGAGAACAATGAAAAGACCTGCAAAAATTGGAATATCCGCGGCTCTTGTTCTTCTGATTGCGTTACTGCTAACCGCATTGATATATCGCGATGAATTACTTGGGTATTACTATTCCAGAGCCGGCATCTACGATCTAAAGAATGGAGATAGTGAGTCGGCATTATATCATCTGAAAAAGGCGGTGGAGGCTACTCCATTCAATTGGCAGGCGAATAAAGAATTTAACCGCTGGATGCACTATTTCGGGAAGCAAAAGGATACGGTCAATTATTATCGCCATCTGGTAAAGAAGAATCCCCACGAACCACTTTTTCATTATTTCCTGGGGATGTCTCTATTAACCTCCTGTAAATATGCCGCTGGAGTCCGCGAACTGGAAAAAGCCCGGAAGATAGATCCTGACTTTTCCCCGGCTTATTACGGTCTCGGCATTTATTACACCCTGATGGGCGACGCGAAGTTAGCTGAGGAAACTTTCCTTAAATGCCGGAAACTTGCTCCGGATTCAGAACTATCTTATCTGGGCATGGGCTATCTTAATAGGTGCCGGCGATGGGAGAATGAAGCAATCGAAGCTTATGAAATGGCTCTTGAAAAATCCCCTGACGACTTTAAATGCCACTATAGATTGTTCGCGTTATATTCTTCAACCAGGCAGAGAGATAAGGCAATCTCGGCGATGGAGGCGGCATTATCTCTCTGCCCCTATCTGCCGCGTTCCGATCTTATCCGGGAGCAACTAAGAAAGTATTCTTCCCGGGAATTAATACAGGTATGTTCATTGCCGCCGGAACAGGAAGAGCGGATTCGAGATAATGAGAGAGTCCTTCTCGATCATTGGCAGAGAAAAGTCGAAGAAGAGATAGACCCGACCCGAGCCAACCTCATTCTGGCGAAAAAGATCTATGGCGAGTTTGATGTTGAAAAATATCTAAAAGAGATTGACCGGATGGCCGAAGACCTGGGACCGGCGATCCTATTACTCCAATCACCCCGAGAAAAGATAGACCGGATCAATCATTATCTATTCCAGGAAAAAGGATTTACCAGACCCTGGATCAGAGGCGATCCGGACGATCTGTTTTTGAACCGGGTTCTGGAAAGAAAACAGGGTAACTGTGTTGGTCTCAGTTGTCTCTATATCTCATTAGGCCGGAGGTTGAATCTCCCTATTTACGCTGTATACGCTTACCGGCATATTTTCTGCCGATATGATGACGGTCGGGAGAGAATAAATATTGAAACCCAATCTCATGGAGAAGAATTTCCTGATTCATCTTATCGACTTGCTCTTTCGCCACCCTGGGTTAAGAGAGGGATCTATTTAAAGAATGTGACCTCTAACGAGTTGCTGGCTATTCTGCTTAATAATCGTGGTTGGGTGTTGACGGGGAATAAACAGTACCCGGCCGCGATGGCCGATTTTGAAGAAGCGCTCAATCTAACATCTGATATATCCGCGCTCTGGAGCGGAGTGGGTCGCGTAAGTTATTTAACTAAAAATTATGGTGAAGCAATTGATTACCTTGAAGCCGCCCTTCAATTACAGCCCGGTTATGACATAATTCTTTACCAACTGGGGAAAGCCTATAATCGGAAGTGGCTGAGGTCAAAGATGGCAATTCAGAACCTGGAAAAGGCAGTCGCGGTCACCCACAACCGTTTCAGGTCTTTTCAGGCCTTCCGGGAACTGGGGGGCGCGTATCGAAGTAATCGTAACTATGAGAAATCAGTGGAATCCTATCAGGCCGCGTTACGGTTAAAACCGGATTCAATTTCCGCCGAGTGCGGGCTGGCATTTACCTACCGCAGGTTCAAAAAACTGAATAAATCCGAAAAACTTTACCGGGAGATATTAGAAAAAGAACCGGAGAACAAGCGGGCCTTATCAGGTCTCGGCATGACCCTGACCGATTTGAATGATCATGAAGCGGCACTGCCCTATTTCAAGAAAGTCGTCGAGGCAAGCCCCGAAGACCCTTATCCCCATTACCGGTTAGGACTCTGTTACGTCAGCCTGGGTGATATGGAAAATGCCGCAACCCAGCAAGCGATACTAAAAGACCTGAAGCCTCGATATGCGGATAAGTTGTTGCGGGCCATGGAAAAAGCAGAAGACAAGCCCATAAAAACTAAATAGAACTACGAATTTCGCGAATTACACGAAAACAGCAAGTTAAGAAGAAGTAAGCTTTCAGTGAACCCCGTCAACCCGTACTCATGGCCCGGTGCTGTAGCCGCGGTCGGTGACCGCGGAATTGTCGGTAGCCATCGTTGTCCGCGGTCACCGACCGCGGCTACAGGACGAAATGGTCTCCAACAAATTGTGAGTAACCATTAAGACAATTGGGTTCACTGAAAACCTATATTAACAAGGAGGACCATCATGTTAGTAGTACTTGTCTTTATTCACGTTAAGCCCGAACATGTGGAAGCATTCAAAGAGATTACACTGTATAATGCCCGTAATAGTATTAAGGAAGATGGCATTGAGAGGTTCGACATCATCCGGCAGCGTGATGATCCCAACCGGTTTGTCCTGATCGAGGTATATAGCGATCCCGATGCTCCGGGACGCCATAAGGAGACCGAACATTACAACCGCTGGCGGGAGACAGTGACCGATATGATGGCGGAGACCCGTTATAGCATCAAATACGACAATGTATTCCCGGATGATTCCGGGTGGGAGGGAAAGGTAATCGGTGATCAGTAAACGGTAATCTGTAAGCAGTAAGGCCGGTTGTCGAGTGGGCTTTACCAATAAATGATAACCGATCACTGGTTGCCGCCTATTATTCCTTCGCGCCTCGCCGGGTGTTGCTTCACCGATAACTGATAACTGCTTACTGATTACTGTCCTTTAATAGCAATGCTAAAATGAATACAACGATACATTTTGAATTCGCTACTTCAGGACGAATTCTCTTTGGACCGGGGACTCTCCGGGAAGTCGGCCCGATAGCGACTGGACTGGGGAATCGGGCTTGCGTGGTTACGGGAGGGCGGCTTGATCGGGCGGCAGGGTTGATAGAGGAACTGGACCGGGCCGGGATAAGGCATATTGCTCTTCAGGTAAAGGGGGAACCAACCACTGACCTCGCCTTGAGATTGACAGAAGAAGCCCGGGCGGCCAATTGTGACATTGTAATAGGGATCGGCGGGGGGAGTGTCCTCGATACCGGGAAGGTGGTCGCGGCGCTTCTGACCAACCGGGGGGAGTTGATGGACTACCTGGAGGTGATCGGGAAAGGAATTAAGATTGAACTTCCTCCCGTCCCCTATATCGCGATCCCCACCACCGCCGGGACCGGGGCCGAAGTGACCCGGAATGGAGTTCTCCTCTCCCCCGAACACCGGGTCAAGATCAGCATGCGGAGCCCGATGATGATCCCCCGGGTAGCCCTGGTCGATCCTCTTCTAACGGCCTCAATGCCGCCGGCCATCACCGCCTCTACCGGCCTCGACGCCTTCACCCAGCTCTTAGAACCGTTTGTCTCCCGGAAAGCCAACCCCCTGACCGACGCGATCTGCCGGGAAGGGCTGGCCCGGGTTGCCCGATCTCTGCGCCGGGCATATCAAGATGGCGATGACATCTCGGCCCGGACGGATATGTCACTGGCCGGTCTCTTCGGTGGTATGGCCCTGGCCAATGCCGGGTTGGGAGCGGCCCACGGTTTTGCCGGGCCGCTGGGTGGAATGTTTTCGGCTCCCCACGGTGTCATCTGCGCCCGCCTCCTCCCTTTTGTGATGGAGGCTAATATCCAGACTCTCCGCCAAAGATCCCCCTCCTCCCCTGCCCTCTCCCGTTACCGTGAGGCCGCCGCGATCGTCACCGGCAACGAGAATGCCGCCGCCGAGGATGGAGTGGAGTGGGTAAATAATCTCTGTCGGGATCTGGCCATCCCCCCGCTATCCCGATTCGGAATCAAAACCGATGACATCGCAATGGTAGTGGCTAAAGCGAAGAATTCCAGCAGCATGAAAGGCAACCCGGTGGAGTTGAGCGAGAAAGGATTGGTTGAGATACTCACCCGTTCATTGTGAATCAGACTTCTATTTCAGGCATGAACTAACTCTCGTTTCAAATTTGAGAAAATGTCCTCGGGGTTTTTCCCGGTTACTTCCAGGTAGAGGAAGTCAGGACAGAGATCGATTTTATCTCCCCATACCAACTCACCGGCATCTCCAATCTTGACCTTTAGAAACTCATCATAATCGTCCCACCGAGAGAAAACACCATGACCCACAAGATCAGACAGATTAACAATTCCGCAGGTTCCATCGGCGAACGTAAGCTCAACCCGATATTGCTTCAGTATTTTTATATTAGTGATCTTGTGCATGCGAAAACTCCATTTCTATAAATGAAATTGTACTCTCTAAAGCCAACTTGTAGACATCTTCGGGACGATCGTCCGAAATATGTCTACAAGTCTTAAACGCGGCAGCGCCATTGCAGGCAACGCCATTGGCACTTGACAATAATATGAAGGCCATTCTAAATGATCACTATACATACCGTGTAACCTGGTCGGAAGAGGATCAGGAATATGTCGGTCTCTGCGCGGAGTTTCCAAGTTTAAGTTGGCTGGCATCATCCCCCGAAGCCGTGCTTCGGGGCATCCGCGGTGTTGTCGCGGATGTTGTCACTGACATGAAGAAGTCCCATGAGCCCATCCCCGATCCGGAAATCGACAGGCAATGGGCGGCAGTAGCGAAACGGCGATTGGAGGAGTTGCGATCCGGACGTGTTAACCCGGTCCCCGGGGAAGAAGTCTTTGCCAGAATACGTCAGCAGTTTACAACATGACGCTATAGCCAATGCTGTTTGCTTCGGCCCGCGGTCAGCGACCGCGGCTACAATGTCCTTGTCCATTGGATATTTCTTGTTGGATATTGGATATTCTGTCTTTCCACTCCCTACTCCCCATCCGGTATTTTCAGCACCTGCCCAACCTTTAAGTTATGGGGACTCTTCAGCTTATCCCGATTGGCGTTAAAGATCGGTTTCCAGGGGGCGGGCCGGCCATAAACCTTCCGGGCGATCCGGGAAAGGGTATCCCCGGGACGGACCGTGTAAAGGGTATATCGGCCTTCATAGGCCTTCTCCGGTTTTGCCGGAGAGGGAGTTACTGTGATGGTAACGGCCGGCGAGAGGGTCGCCTCAGGGGCCGGAGCAGGAACAGCTTGCTCGTTCTCCCGGGCCGGAGGTTTTTCGGCTCCCCGGTTCAGGACCGTTTCAGCCTCTTCCGACTCTCCTCCGGCTAAAGACTGGTAAGCGTGGTAGCGATCCGAGATGGAGCGGACGTACTTCACCGGCTCGCTCCCCCGGACATATCCATAGCGCGCTTTATTGGAATATTCCGGCCGGGCCAGGAGCAGCATGGCTTTCTCCACATTGTCGAACCAGGCCAGGGGATCCCAGCCTTTCTGACCGGCCAACCGCCGGGCATCGGCCAGATGACCGATCCCGGCATTATAGGCCGCCAGGGCGAACCAGATCCGATTTAAGAGATCCGGCTTATCGTCAAATCGGTCCCGGACCCAGTCCATGTATTTTACCCCGGCATGGATGCCGATCTCCGGGTCTTCCAGCCGGGTAAAACCAAACTCTTTCCCGGTCTTCGGCATTACCTGCATCAATCCCTTCGCGCCTACCCAGGACTTAGCCTTAGGATTAAATTTACTCTCCTGATACATCTGGGCGGCAATCAGCCGCCAGATAAAACCGTACTGCCCGGAATATTGTTTTATCAATTCGTCATAGGGCGAGATCTCCCCTCCCTTCATTACAGCATTATATTCTTCAATGACGTCGCGAACTTTTTTGGGGTTTTTAAAGTATTTCTTATAAGTAATATTATAAAATAGACCGCGATACTCTTTTTTGAGAAATTTATTTATCGCGGCGAGGAGTTCGGTATCATCCTTACGGACCGCCCACCCCTGGGAGACCTTTCCACTGATCGGAAATATCCCCTTGATATCATCCCGATAACTCTCTTCGATCGCCAGAATTTGAGTGTCCGCTACGGTCAGGTCATACTCACCGCGGGCCACCATATCGACAATCTCCTCCGTCTCCATCGTCTCCGGCGCATCACCTATAATCAGATCGACCCCTTCCGCCTTCAGTCTCTCCAGGCTGACCCGGTAAGAACTGCCGGGCCGGACCACCACGGTTCGGCCCTTCAGATCTTTCGGAGTCTTCAGCTTGTTCTCATCGGATCGGGCCACCAGCATCTCCTCAGCATAGTGGGATGGCCGGGAGAATCGGATACCTTTCTCTTCCCGGTCTTTACTGATAGTCATAAAGGCGGCGATAAGATCACCCCTCCCCTCCAGGAGCCAGGGAATCAGCTGGTCATAGGCGGGGACCACTACAACTTCCAGGCGGAGATCGAGCTCTTCGGCAAACTTCTTCACCAATTCGTATTCAAACCCCAGCAGTTTACCCCGGAGGAGAAAGTAGTTGGTGGCGTTATTGGTGGTAAGGAGCCGGAGGGTTTTTCTTTTTTTAATACCGGGGAGATCATCCCGGTATATCTTATCCCGATGCCCGGATAATGCTTTTATTTCCAGAAAGTTGTTAACCGATTTAAGGAGTTCCGGGTTATCTAATCGAACCGCCCAGGCAATAGAACGCTCGCCGGTCAGATCTAAGACCGGCTTGATATCGCTCCGGTAAGTAAGCTCCACGTCCAGGACATTACTATCCGTGACCGCCAGATCCACAGTCCCCGAAGCCACCTGGTCCATAATCTCATCGTTGGTAAAACTTCCCGCCAGAATCCTAATCTTTATCCCCGGGTATTGCTTACGCAGCTCTTCCATAGTCTCCAGAAAAGAGGTCCCCTCCTGCGCCCCGACCGTCCGGCCGGAGAGATCGGATATCTTTTTAATCTTCTTCTCCTCCGCCCGGGCCACAATCTCTTCCCGGGAATAATCCAGGGGCAGAGTAAAAGATATCCGCTTTTTCCGGGAATCGGTAACGGTCAGGTTGGCGGCGATGATATCTCCCTCCCCTTTCAGGAGGGCGGGGATCAGCTCATTAAAATTATCGAGATATACCAGGACCGGTTTCAGTTTTAATGACCGGGCTAAGTCCACCGCCAGTTCGCGACTTCGCTCTAGCGGAGACCCCTGCCGGGGAAGATAACTTCCCGGTTCACGCTGAATCAGGATACGGAGTTTGCCATCTTTCTTTATCCGAGCCAGGTCGCCGGTTTCGGCCAGGGAATTTCCCGCCGCGATGACTTCAACCGGCTCGGCTTTTCCACTATCCGACTTCTCCCCTTCCCCCCCGCAGCCCCCGGCTATAATAAGAGCAGCCAGGGCCAACCAGACCCGGATATAACTTCTATTTTTTCTCCTTCGATTGATACTTCGGGCAGTGGAGGAAAAGAGATTAGGTAAAGAATTAATTAATCTCATATCGGTACCTTTCACCTGAATTCATAGTTAAAATGCCTTTCAACCCGGATCTATTCCCGCCCCGGCTTCGACACTGAAAAAGTAATAATCCCTAACGGAAGGCAGTGTATCACAAGAGAATATGATTTGCAAACTATCTTAACCAATGTAAGCTTTCAGTAAACCCCGTTGCCTCGTGCTCGTAGCGGCGACCTTCAGGTCGCCATCGTGTGGCAGCCTAAAGGCAGCCGCTACGAGAGGATGGGGTTCACTGAAACCATACAACCAATTTTCTTATTTTCTGGAGGGAAATGATTTATCGGGGGCGGACGTGAATCATCGGCGTCTATAGGACAGATAAAGAGCTGAAGAATTCCCCGACCGGGTTACCCCCCGGATTATCCGGTGACCGGTGAAATTGATTGAAGGGCCCCTCCCTCAATCAACGAGGGAGCGGGAGATCGCCGGAGTTACCAAAATATACCCGGGTTATACCCCGGATGCCCCAGAGACCGGAGGCCGGACGGAAGATTCCGATGGAGTTAAGGAGTTTGCCGGAGTAGTCCGCCCCGACCGGGAGGTCATCCGATGATCCGAAATAGGCCCGGGTAGCGTCACGGACCGCCCAGAGACCGGAGGCCGGTCGGAAAATTCCGGCCTCCCAGGTTCCGTTCCAGTCATAATCCCCCGGGACCGGGCTGTCACCCGCCGCTCCGAAATATATCCGGCTGATATTCCTCATTGCCCAGAGGCCGGAGGAAGGCCGGAAGACGGCGATGTCTTTTTCTCCGCTCCCGGCATAATTACCGGGGACCGGACTGTCTCCGCTGCTCCCAAAATATACCCGGGTTACCCCCCGGATAGCCCAGAGGCCGGTTGAGGGACGAAATAGAGCGATATCCGCCGAACCATCGCCATCGTAATCTCCCGGAACCGCCTGATCCGACGGACCACCGAAGTAGGCCCGGGTAACTCCCCGGATCGCCCAGAGGCCGGAGCCTTTACGGAAGATCCCTCCGTCGGAAGTCCCATCGCCGTTAAAATCCCCGCAGACGGGACTGTCGTCCGATCCCCCGAAATAATACCGGCTGACCCCCCGGATCGCCCAGAGGCCGGTCGCGGGCCGGAAGAGTGCGACATCGGAACTGCCGTCACCATTAAAGTCGGCCGGAACCGTCTGAAGCAACCGTTCTATGTAATTGGTCACCAGAATTACCGGTTCGGCGGTGGCGGTGGAAAAAGCCGCTATCTCGGAAGCGTGGTTATATTCATCCAGATAATCCCCGTATGAAGTCAGATTAAGAGATCGCAGTTTTGCCAAAAGTTCCTGACACTGATCAGCCAGAGAGGGAAGTTCTCCCTGGCAATAGAGCGCGTAGATTGGAGGGAAAACTACTCCGGCCTGTATCTTGGTGGAGGGGGAAGCATTATCGAGTTCTGATTGGTTATTAAAACAACCCCCGTGAAAAGTAGGATTAAGAATAGGGCAGTAATAAATTTTATCAAGATTTTTTAAATCATAAGGGGGGCTCATCGCCACCACACCTTTTATACCTGACCGGAGAGATTGATAGCTGGGATCTACCGCCAGCATCAGGGCCAGATGAGCACCGGCAGACTGACCGAAGTCAAAGATATTATTCGGATCGCCTCCGTTATCCGCGATATGATTAACCGTCCAGTAATAGGCATCAGCCACATCTTCAATATTGTCCGGCCACCAAGCGGCTTTCTCTGTGGTGCCGGCCAGGGTGACTTCATTAGCAGTAAGCCGGTAGTCAATCACCACCGTAACCCACCCCTTATCCCCGGTCAGGGAGAGGGCCATATAGCTATAATGATCCCGATAGCCGGTAGTCCAGCCGCCGCCATGAATGAAGAAGACCACCGGCTGATTATTAAGAAGCACTCCTCCATCAGCGGCCCGAAAGATACTTAGCGCCCGGGCCTCATAGTTTTGCTTGCCATCCCGGCTGTCGTCTATTAAAAAACTATCACCATAGACATAGTCCTTCCGATAAATAGAATATCGGGTATTTACTTCGGTCCAGGTCTGTTCCCCCCAATCCGCCGGCGCCGAATTAACCAGAGAGATTGGCATAAAAAGAAGGGTGAGACTGATTATTATAGTTTTCATAATTATTTAATCGTATAGTATTCAGGATTGGTTACAAAATTAGCGGCGTCGCCGCGACCTCGTAGTGCAGGACTTCATTCCTGCCTTCGTTGGGTCCCGCGGGGCACTACGAACTTATTGTCCCGATACTTTTTATTTTAAAATACAATAAATCGGGATCCCGAAGGATTTCGGGAAAATTTCGAAGCATCCGATTATATTTAAATATACCCGAAATATTGATTCAATGCTTGCACAATATTATTTTTTCGGAGAAAAAATAATAAGGAGTAAAAATATAATGGCCATACAAGCCGGTCTACTGGGTCTGCCGCAGTGCGGGAAGACCACTATCTTTAACGCGATTACCGGCGCTGCTGCTGCTGGTTTCAGCGCTACCGAGATGAACCGGGCGATCATCAATGTCCCCGACAATCGGATTGAACCACTGGTAGAACTCTATCATCCGGAGAAGACTATCTATGCCACCCTGGAGGTCGTTGATATCCCGGGCCTCCAGGCCGGGAGCACCTCCGAAGGCGGGCGGGGAAACCGGCTGCTGGGCCATATTAAAGATGTCAACGCGCTGCTTCATGTGGTCCGCTGTTTCGAGAGCGGCGGCGCGATTGATCCGGCCGGGGATGTGGAGATCATCGATCTGGAGATGGTGACCGCCGATCTCCAGACCCTCGAAAATAAGATTAACCGCCTGGAAAAGAAATCCCGGAGCGGAGATAAAGAAGCCATCCGGGAGTTGGAACTCTGCCGGAAAGTCCAGAGCAGATTGGATACCGGAATCCCGGCCCGGAAACAGAACCTCTCCCAGGCCGAGCTTAAAGCCATCGCGGACTGCCACCTGGCTTCGGTCAAACCGGTTCTCTATATCGCCAACCTCGGCGCCATGGATAATGCCGATGACCCTCCGGCAAAAAAACTGCGGGAGATCGCCGCCGAAGAAGGAGCGGAGATGATAGTGGTCGCCGGAAGAGATGAAGCCGATCTGATTGAACTGGATGAGGATGACCGGCAGCTTTTCACGGAGGAACTGGGGATTACCGAATCATCGATGGCCCGGCTGATCCGGGCGACCTACCGGCTGCTGGGGCTGATCACATTCCTCACCACCGGACCGGACGAGGTCCATGCCTGGACCTGCCGGGATGGCGATCCGGCCCCGGTGGCGGCCGGGAAGATTCACTCCGATATGGAAAAAGGGTTTATCCGGATGGAGGTTATCCGTTACCCCGACCTGATCGAACTGGGGAGCGAGGAGGCCGCGGCCCGAGCCGGGAAGATGCGGTTAGAAGGAAAGGAATACCTGGTCCGTGATGGAGATGTGGTTGTGGTCAGGTTCAGCAAATAAGTTATCCCCGCCGATGGCGGGGCTAACTTAGTGAAAAAGCGCTGAACTAACTCAATTTGAAAAATAATAATTTTCAGACAATGCGGAACCTATTCAATAACCTCTAAGGAAAGCAGGAAGGCAGGAGGGGGAGTGTTTTGTGTTTTCCTGCTTTCATGCTTTCCTTAGAGGTAAAGTTGCCCGAGCGAAGTGAACGCAATGTTATGGTTTGAAAAATGACTATTGCGGTTACATTGATGCAATGATAAATAATATTTCAGGAGGAGATAGTAATATGACAGAGAAAGAAGAGATGGCCGGAGCGGAGGCTATTCGCCTGGTTGATTTGATTGACTACCAGCGGGACGCGGTTGTTAGTCGGACACTGATTGACAAACCGCAGGGGACAATAACCTGTTTTGCCTTTGATAAGGGCCAGGGGTTGAGCGAGCATACCGCTCCCTTTGATGCCGTGGTCAATATTATTGAAGGCGGAGCGGAGATCACCATCTCGGGGCGCACACAACGGGTGGAGACGGGCGAGATGATAATCATGCCGGCTAATGATCCCCACGCTTTAAGGGCGGTTGAGCGTTTCAAGATGGTGTTGACTATGATAAAAGCCTAATTCGATTTGGAAAAAAATCGAATTAGTTTTGAACCAGGATTGACGCCGTTTGCGATTTTCAGGGCTGATACCTTTTGCTATTCCCAGGGGTAACGCCCTTCGCTATTTCTTTTGAATAGCCAAAAGCTACGAACCCGAATATCCAATAACCAACTGCCAATTTTCAATTGACCTAGTGAATTTGGAAATTGGCAGTTGGAAGTTGGTCATTGGATATTCCCCTTCCCTCCTTCTCCATCCTATTTTCTCTTCACATTCTCTTGGTGTCTTTGTGGCAGATTCAGACGATCCAGGTCAGGACAAAGGCGGGGGGGATATTGGCCATAACCGGCTTACTGCGATAAAAGGTAGTCGAAATTTCGTCCATTCTCCGACGGAAACGGGCCGCGAGGGGGAGCCGGTATGTATGGAGATACTGGAAGGTCCGGAAGATAGATCCGGGCGGCAGCAACCGTCGAAGATCATCCACTATCTTGATCTGGGCATTATCCTTCACCAGGGCGAAAGGGATACTGGAGATAACAGCTTTCACCGGTTTATATCCGGAATCGAGATGGATCTGATGGGTATCTTCCGCTTGACCGACAATAACCCTGAGACCCGGGAATTGATTGTTCAGAACCTCTACAAACTTAACATCCTGCTCAATCCCAAGATAATCATCAGAATCCGGTATTATTTTATCTATATAACCGGTAAACGCACCCGTCCCCGGACCCAGTTCTATAACGGTATCACCAGGTGATAGTTCCAAGCCATTAGTCATAGCCCGAGCCAGAATCCTGCTGCTGGGACAGACCGCGCCAACGCCGATCGGATCCCTCAGGAATCTGGTTAAAAATATCCATCCTCCGTTCATATGAATTAGCGCCTCCAGCGCTAACACTAAAAAATAAAGACATTAAAGATCGTTGAAGACCGTTAGACGCCTCATGAAATACGGGGCAAGAGTCTTTTTTCTTAGTGTCTTTGTGCCTTTGTGGCGGATTTATCGCCCCGAGACTCAATATGAAACAACTCGGGAGAGAAAATTTCGATAGAGGGGCCTTAATGTTGAGTTTCTTTACCACTATTGGGACAAAACTTGCAACCCCTTATTTTTTCGGTCCTCTCCCCCATTCCGAGGTATTAATCGAAGAAGTATTAATCAGGGCGGGAAAAAATAAGATGGTTGGCCGTGATGGAGGAGATAAAATTTACGGCTATAGCGCCGGTAAGCAAAAATAAACCTGGCTGTATTTTGGTGGAAATCAGCGCGTCCCCCTCGATTAGGAATACCAGCAGGGCCAATCCGAAGACATCCAGCATGGACCAGTGCGAGAGAAATCCCACTAATGCCTCTCCCCTCTTCCGGTGTACCGGATTAAATTTACCGAACCAGATCACCATTGACGCGGAAGCGGAAAGAAGCGGAAAGATAATTAGAAAGAACAGGACAACCAGAGACAGTAGCCAGGTTGCCGGGGCAAAGAGGGCTATAAAAGAGCGAAAAATACTGTAGGTATGGCTCGACAATAAGAACTGGGAGATCTGAAGGAAGGGGATATCGATAGCGGCGATTAAAGTAGCGACCGAAAGCAGCATAAGTCCGGGGATGATAAATCTCCGCCAACCGTTAAGCTCCGATAATCTTTTTTTAGTTAACCGAAGCGCGGCGGTGCGCGGCAATATATCGGGGTAGAGAAGCTTGTTGATGAATTCAGCAACTGCCAGACTGAGTATAATCGCGGCGAGAAAGAAATATATCCCGCTGAGCGGGGTTGTACTGATAAAGGTCTGATGATCGGTTAGAACCAGAATAATAATAACCACGAAGACATCGAGCAGTGACCATTTCCCTAAAGGTTTTACTTTCTTGAGGAGCCGCTTCCGTTCTTTGATCGAGGTACTGACAAACCAGATATAACTTAGAACGCTAATCTTTACGAATGGGAAGATAATCGAAAAGCCCAGGATGAGCAGGGCTATGGCATAAAGCCGGGCATGCCACATCAAGGCTACCGAGTGGGGAAGACTGTATATCTTCTCGGATGAGAGGAATGTGTCTATCTTCAGGAACGGGACTATCAGAGCGATTACGTTAAAAACAAAGGAGACCAGCAGCAGCCACGGAATCAGCTTAGTCCGCCCGGCAGAACCCAAGGAGAGAGTCCCCGGCTGGTTCAGCCTTGACCGGATCAGAACAAATATATTCTGGTTCACAGTCATGTTGTAGTCATTGTTAAAAAGAACATCGCCCTCACTTAGCTCGGGCAACTTTACCTCTAAGGAAAGCATGAAAGCAGGAAAATTTTAAATACTCCCCCTCCTGCCTTCCTGCTTTCCTTAGGGGTTATATAACTTATCTCGGAGAAGCTGATTAACCAGCCCGGGGTTGGCCTTTCCCCGGGTTGCTTTCATAATCTGGCCGACCAGAAAACCTAATGCCTGCTTCTTCCCCCCCCGGTAGTCATCTACCGGGCCCGGATTATTAGAGATTACCTCTTCAACGATCCGATCGAGTTCTCCGGTATCGCTGATCTGGAGAAGTCCTTTCTCCTCCACGACTACCTCAGCCTCTTTCCCGGTCTTGAACATCTCGGCAAAGACCTGCTTTCCTATCTTCCCGCTGATCGCGCCTTTCTCGATCAGGGAGATAAGACCGGCCATCTGAATAGGCGATACAGGACTGTCTTTGATCTCCAGATCCGCCTCGTTAAGTTTCCCTAACAGTTCCACCATAATCCAATTACTGAGAGTTTTATATTTGGTGGTTAGAGCGGCAGCGGCTTCAAAATAATCGGCCAACTGCCTTTCCGCGGTCAGAACTCCGGCATCATACTCAGGCAATCCATACTGTTCCTGGAATCGGTCGCCGCGGGGATCAGGGAGTTCGGGAAGGGATGAGCGTATCCCTTCAATCCATTCCCTCTCCAGGACAATCGGAGTAAGGTCAGGATCGGGGAAATAACGGTAATCATGGGCCTCCTCCTTACTTCTCATGGAGAAAGTCTTCTGACTATCGGCGTTATAGAGGCGGGTCTCCTGGATAATCTCCTCCCCGCTTTCCAGCGCTTCCCGCTGCCGTTCCACTTCATAAGCTATCGCCCGCTCCACTCCCTTGAATGAGTTCATGTTCTTTATTTCAACCTTGACACCCAGCTTCTCCGATCCGACCGGACGGAGCGAAATATTCGCGTCACAGCGAAAACTCCCCTTCTCCATATCACAGTCGCTGACATCGATATACCGCATGATAGATCGAATGGCCTTTAAATACCCGGATGCCTCTCGGGGGGAACGGAGATCGGGATCGCTGACAATCTCCAGGAGCGGGACCCCGGTCCGGTTGTAGTCGACCCCGCTGAAACCATCATTTTCGAAGTGAACCAGTTTCCCGGCATCCTCTTCCAGATGGGCCCGGGTGATACCGATTCGTCTGGTCTTCCCTTCAAGCCGGAGATCGAGATAACCGGGTCCGTTTAAAGGAAGGTCAAACTGTGATATCTGATAGGCCTTGGGGAGATCGGGATAAAAATAGTTCTTCCGATCGAACTTACTGAATTCGGAGACCTCACAGTTCAGCGCCAACCCGGCCCGGACAGCCAACTCCAGAACCTTCCGGTTGAGCACCGGGAGGACACCGGGGAATCCCAGGCAGATCGGGCAGACCCGGGTGTTCGGCTCACCCCCCGAACCGGCCGCGCACCCGCAGAAGATCTTGGTCCGGCTCTTCAGCTGAACGTGAACTTCCAGTCCGATTACGGTCTCATATAATTTTTTCTTTGAAAAAATTAGATTTGTTTCATGACGATGTTTAGTTGTCATAATGGTAATTTCAACTATAAACTAACTTAAAAACTTTGTGCTTTGCAATTGGCGCCGGATTACTTATCTAATTTTTTCTTCGAAGAAATTAGATTTGTTTCTGGCTGATCTTTCATTGTGATAATCCTGATTTCAACTATAAACTAACATAATACGATTAAGGGAAACTGTAAATTAAAATTGAGTAATGCCCCAGTTGATATTATAGTAGTATTTTCCGAACTTAGCCTTCGCTTCTTCGGCAACTAATTGGGGACTCCCTCACATCCCCTCCATCCCCCGCCTTCCGCGCCGGAGGCGCGGAAGGCGGGGGATGGAGGGGAGCTGATATGATCTTAGGAATCAATCACATCTCCACCGACACAGGGTCGGTGGTGGATATTTTCAAAGCACTAAACAGCAAAGCCGCCAATCCAAGGCGAAACAATCAGTGAAATCCGTGTACCCGCAAAATGACCTTCGGTCATCGCGGGTTAAAAATCCGTGGGCACAAAGGGGCCGAGGTAGGGGAGAAAGAACGTTGACGGCCCTGCCCGCCATAGCCTTGGCGAAGGCTGGTTGACAGTTGTCAGTTGACGGGGAAAGAGCAGAGGAAGTTAGGATAGATATTCTCATCCTTTAAATTCGTGTCCCCGAAAAATGACTTCGTCATCTCGGGGTAAAAATTCGCGAAATTCGTAGTTCATTAAAAGGGCCGAGGGGGGGGAGAAATGGAATATCCAATGACCAATAACCAATGTCCAAATGCAATTTGGAAATTGGGAATTGGGAGTTGGCCGTTGGAAATTAGTTATGGGCCGAGGTAGGGGGAAACAATCAGTGTAAATCCGTGTAATCCGTGGACAAAAACAAGGGGGCGAGGCGGGGGGGAAGATAGAGTTTTACTTTTAAATCAGGACGTAACAGATGGAAAATAGATTTTCAAAAAACAAGCAGCTCCGGTTCGGGACCAGCGGACTGCGGGACCAGGTTGTATATATGACGGATCTGGAATGTTATATAAATGCCCGGGGGTTTATCTCTTTCTTAATGGAACGGGGAGAACTCTCCACGGGAGGACAGGTCGCGGTTGGAGGAGACCGAAGAGAGAGCACACCGAGGATAATGGCCGCGGTGGGACGGGCGATTGAAGATAGCGGTTGCGGGATAATCTGCTGCGGCCTGGTACCGAGTCCGACCCTGGCGTATTTCGCGATGGAGCGAAAAATCCCAAGTATAATGGTGACGGGGAGCCATATCCCGGAGGATCGCAACGGGATTAAATTCACCAAGCGTTCCGGTGAAGTTCTAAAATCGGACGAGTCCGATATTCTCCGTAATGTCGACCGGGTACGGAATGAACTGTACGGTCAATCGGAAGCGGAGAGTATCTTTGATGAGGACGGCCGGTTCAAAGTATCACCGGGTTTCTTGACTCCGGACCACCAGGAAGAGGCCATCAATCTCTATATCCAGCGCTATCTGAGCGTATTCCCCGAGGACGGACTGAAAGGGATGAAACTGGTCTTCTATCAGCACTCCGCCGTGGGCAGGGATATCATTCAATCGATCTTCGAGGGGTTAGGAGCGGAAGTTATTCCGGTCAGTAGAAGTGATAAATTTGTTCCGGTAGATACGGAAAAGATCTCTCCTCAAACCAGGTTGTTTCTGGAAGAGACAGCCCGGAAACAGAAGCCATTCGCTATCATCTCGACCGATGGGGATTCTGACCGGCCTCTCCTGACTGATGAAGATGGTTTATTTCTTCCGGGGGATAAGCTCGGAGCGCTTGCTTCGCTTTACCTTGAACCGGATGGAGCAGCTCTCCCGATCAGCTCAAATGACGGTATTGTCAGGATGTTGCGCGACAACGGAGTAACTGTCCGGCTGACCAGGATCGGCTCCCCTTATGTCATTAAAGCGATGGTTGATCTGCTCACTGAGAATCCCTCCGGGCGGGTAGATGGCTGGGAGGTCAACGGCGGATTTCTTCTGGGAAGTCCGCGGGAGATCAATGGTAAAATCCTTAAATCCCTTCCCACCCGGGACGCGGTTCTTCCCATTTTAGCCGTACTGCTCCTGGCGCGCCGGGAAGGGATCTCCCTTTCTGAATTAATTGATCGACACCTCCCGGCCCGATACACCCACGCCGATATCATCGATAACACCGCTCCGGGGTGCGAGAGCTATGCGCCGGAGATCGGGAAGCGGATCATCAATCTCTTTACTCCTGCCGACAGCGAGATAATCCAGGCTGAATTCTCTCAGAACTCCTGCACTATCCGTCGGATGGATGGAACAGTGCGGGAAGCGGATCAGGATGAATCCGATGGATTAAGAGAAATCAAAATCCGGATCGGAGAATACTTCAATGGTGAGAATGGATTCGGGGAGGTCATCGCGCTAAATTTTATCGATGGGGTTAAGATCACCTTTTCCAATGGGGATATCTCTCATCTAAGACCATCGGGGAACGCCCCGGAATTCAGAAATTACGCGTCAGCAAACACGACTGAAAGAGCCGTTAAGATAGTTGAGGCGGGAAAAATAATTCTTCCCCGGATCATTGCCGATCTTAAAATATAAAACTTCCGGTTTTGATTTTTTCCTCGACCTGAAATTAATATTCTATATAGTTTAAAGTTTGTTCTTATAAACCCTTTATATACAGGCAGAAAAATCAGCAAAAAACTAACAGTCATACCGGAACTTTGTTCCGGCTGCCATATCTGCGAACTGGTCTGCGCGGCAACTCACTTCGGAGTCAATAACCCGAAGAAGAGCGCGATCAGGGTCCTGATCACATATCCCCATCCCGTCATCCGGATGCCGGTTGTATGCAGTCAGTGTAAGGAACCCCCCTGCGCTGATGTCTGCCCGGTGAACGCCCTGAGCCGGATCGACGGCGTTGTCAGGCTGGATAAGGACCTCTGCATCTCCTGCTATAAATGCGTGGACGCGTGTCCCTTCGGCGCGTTCTTTGCTCACGATGACTGTAAGGCGCCGATTAAATGCGATATGTGCGGGGATAATGATCCGGCCTGTGTCGCCGCCTGCCCCAAGGAAGCCATCCGGCTGATCCCCGAGCAGGCACTGGGTGAGACCCGACGTCTGGGAAACCTGCTCAGCTATACCCATATGAAAGAGATCGAGTTCTATGAAAAGGGAGAGAAGAAGGTTATTCATTATACTGAAGTGGGGAAAGAGAAGTTGTAATTAATGACGAAATCCGAATGAGGAATGACGAATGAATGTCCAAATCCCAATATCCAAAGGGACAGCAGCACGTTCAAGGGCTTGGGGATTGCTTGCATTTGGCTTCGGCCTTCCGGGATTTGGCATGGTTTGGTCATCCGCCTTCCCGTCGGCGCACTATAGCGCTATGGCGGAAGCAGCTGGCGAAGAAGGCCTGGCGAAAGCACTTCGACATTTTGGTTTTGTCATTCATTCGTCATTCGTCATTCGGGTTTCGTCATTTGAATTATGGTTTCGTCATTAACATTTGCAGACAACCGACAAGATGTAGTGGAGCATCAAAAATAGATATCATGATACAGAGTGGTTACTTCAAAAAGCATCTCAGAGTTGACCTGACGGCGGATAAGGCGGAACGGCTGGATCTGCCGGATTCGTTCCTGGAGGAGTATATCGGCGGACGGGGGTTCGGCGCCAGACTGGTCTGGGATAATCTCCGCCGACATAATTTTAAGATCGATCCGCTGGGGCCGGAGAACCTATTGGTTGTAGCTCCGGGACCATTCACCGGCGCCTACCTTCCCGCGTCCGGGAAGACCTCGTTCATTACCATCTCCCCCGCCACCGGGATCTACGGGGATTCCTCCATGGGAGGGGCATTCGGGGTTGAACTCCGACAGACCGGTGTCGATCTTCTCTCCATTACCGGACGGGCGAAGGAGCTCTCGATCCTCTTTATTGATAATGATGAAACTACCGTTATCCCCCTTCCCAGATTAAAAGGGAAGAGCTGTCTGGAAGCGGAGGGGATGATCAAAACTCATCTCGGTACTCACGGGATCAGTATCGCCGTTATCGGTGTCGCCGGGGAGAAACTGGTTAACTTCGCCTGTATCAATACCGACTGGAGCCGGAATGCCGGCCGGACCGGGATCGGCGCGGTGATGGGCTCCAAGAACATTAAAGCGATCGTGATCCGGGGCGATAAAGACCTGCCGATCCATGATCTGGACGGACTGATTGAGGAATCAGACCGGGCCAGCAATTACCTCCGCAAACACCCGTACTTCAAGCTCTGGCAGAGGGAGGGCTTGATGACGGTAATTGATTATGCCAACAGTATCGGGATCCTTCCCACCTATAATTTCAAGGACAGTGTCTTCTCCAAACATGAAAAGATCAACAGTCAGGTAATGCTCGACCATCACAAGATCGGGGATACCGCCTGCTTTGCCTGCCCGATGGGCTGTGGAAATATCTGCCTGGTTAAAAACGGCAAATACGCGGGAGTGGTTACGGAGGGGCCGGAATATGAGTCCTGCGCCATGCTCGGCTCCAACCTGGGAGTGGACAATTACTCGGCTATCCTTGCCGCCAACCAACTCTGCGATGAACTGGGGATCGATACCATCTCGACCGGGAACCTGATCGGAGCGATAATAGAGGGTTATGAAACGGGAATACTCACGCTCGATGATCTGGACCGTCAGGAGATTACCTGGGGAGATGATGACGCGATCCTGGAACTTATCCGGAAGATAGCCTACCGGGAAGGAATAGGCGATATTCTGGCCGGAGGGGCAACAGCCGTTATCAAACGGTGGCCGAAAATGGATAAGCTCATCCTTCAGGTAAAAGGTCTGGAACAGTCCGCCTATGACAGCCGGGCGGCCATCTCGATGGCCCTGGCGTATGCTACCTCCGATATCGGCGCCCATCATACCCGGGCCTGGACTATCGCCCGGGAACTGGAAGAAG
Source organism: uncultured bacterium (assembly GCA_937885075.1). Lineage (GTDB taxonomy): Bacteria > Auribacterota > Erginobacteria > Erginobacterales > Erginobacteraceae > CAKZYZ01. The sequence continues at coordinate 25,844 of CAKZYZ010000027.1, forward strand.
GGAAAGACTGGTCGATCGAGGAAAAGATCGATCTGGTTATATACCACCAGACCCTGCGGCCGCTCTTTGATATGCTTGGCGCCTGCCGGCTCCCCTGGATCGAGCTGGGATTGAATGAACGGCATTACGAGAACTTCTACCAGCATATTACCGGAAATATGCTGACCCTGGAGGATATGCTGGAACTTTCCCGCCGGATTTACGACCTGACCCGTCTGATCAATACGCACCTCGGGATCAGCCGCAAAGACGATACTCTCCCCTACAAGGTTAGTTCCTGCCCGGTCCTTACCGGACCCAACGCGGGAAAAGTTATCGACCCGGAGGAGTTCGAAAGAGCGCTCTCTTTATATTATCAGAAGAGAGGCTGGGATGAAGATGGCCGCGTCTCTCCTGAAGCGGCAGAATATTTTGGAAGCAAGACTTAGGTGTTTTTTTAACCCCGTCCTCTCATAGCGGCTGCCTTCAGGCTGCCACACAGTGGCCCCGCCGTCGGCGGGGCCTCTACGAGTACGAGGCAACGGGGCGCACTGAATCATTATCATTTTGGTGCGGGAATAATCTTCATTATTCCTTTGTTATCTATAACCTAAGTTGAACGATTATCGCGGACACGCCCGCCATAGCTTTAGCGACGGCTGGTGAAATGTGCTAAGATTATGAGGCTGCATCGGTTGCAAAAAACGCAGACGCATTAATAAATGCGAACGAGTATTTTTGCAACCTAGTGTCGTAGCGTAGCGGAGATCCCGCATACTTGCGGGGCAGACCATAAGATTGGTGCAGGTCGACGCATAGAATCGCTCAATTTAGGTTTAATTTAATAATACCCGGGGGATGATATGACGCATACAGATACCGAAACACTGAGGAAAGAGCTGGAGGATTTTCAAAAGGAGAAGGAGAAAATCCGCCAGCTGGTCGGGCAGATCGGCGGCAAGAACCTGGCCAAACGGGATCGAATCATTAATATCTTATTTATCGCCCTGATCGCCATAGTATTCACCATCGATATCTTACGCTACTTTACCTCGTTTTACATCCCCCTCCCCCCCCTGCTCCTGATAGACCTGGGGGTATTCCTGGTCTCAATCAAAATAATCTGGATGATCCACAAGCAGAGCAAGGTCGAACATTTTCAGTTCTGGATACTCTCAGCGATGGAGTGGAGGCTGAATGAGATCATAACCGAACTGAAAGAACACCATAAGAAACAGTAACGTTAATGACGAAATCCGAATGAGGAATGACGAACGAATGACGAAGCCCGAATGACCATAAGACTTGGGCGGGGGTGACTATTACGCCTTTCTGGACCGCCAGAGCTCAAAGAACGATGGCTGGGTCGCGCCTTAAAAGGGGCTGAGGTAGGGGGATTAGTCATTCATCATTGGGATTTCTTTCGTCATTCCTCATTCGGATTTCGTCATTAACATTATTTAACTTTCCAGATAATTCAGGGATTCGAAGATACCGCCTCCCCTCCTCCTCTCTCCCCCACTTGATACAGCCATTTCCATAGATCCGGCATTTTTTTCTGAGTTCCGTCACTGCCTGCTCCCTCTGTTCTACACTTAATATTTCCTTCTCCAACAGATTAACAATCGATTGGATCCGAAACCGGTCCATCCCGACCCGATATATCACGGAGACCTGATCCGCTCTTCCACCTTCCTTGAAAGTCAGCGGTTGATCAACCAGCAGAAAGGGATATTGGAGGGATGCCCTCAGCCAGAGATCATAATCTTCGCAGCAGGGTAATCTTTCATCGAAATAGCCGATATTATCAAATAGCTCTCGACGGGCTATTACAGTTGACATGCTTACCATGCACATGGAGAGAGACCTTTCAAATATGTATCCGGGGAGTTTTTCGTGTTTCTTCTTCTGCCGCAGCAGTTCGCCATTTCTATACCAGACCTCCCCTGTATGAGAGATAAGGTATCCCGGTTCCTCTTCCATGGCCTCAACCTGGATAAGCAGTTTATCCGGATGCCAGCGGTCATCCGAATCAAGAAAAGCCACCAGGTCCCCCCGGCTCAATTCAATCCCCCGGTTCCGGGCGGCAGAGGGGCCTTGATTATCCTGCTTGAGATAAACCAGGGAATCCCCATAACTTCTGATCAGGTCAATAGTATTGTCAGTAGAACCATCATCTACCACAATCAACTCAAAATCCCGGTATGTCTGAGAAAGAACCGAATCAATAGCAGCCTTCAGAAAATCGCATCGATTATAAGTTGGAATAACTACTGTGATCATAAAATGAGCCCCGCCGACGGCGGAGCAACTTTTATGTTTTGAACAATGACCATCATAACCAGATTCCTGCGACACCGAAAATTGCCCAATCATCCTAATCGAAATTATTTATGTTACCGGCGATAAGATTTTATGATATATTTATTTGTTGCTATAATAGATTAATGTTGGTCGTTGTTCAAAACTAAATTAGCGACCAACGGGAGCTAATTTATGACCTATCGACCCATAATCCTCATCGCCGATGATGATCCCGCCTGGCGGGATCTGGTAAAACTCTGGTTCCCGGAGGAAGAGTACATCCTGGAATCTGCCGGGGACGGGGTAGAATGCGTTAGACAGGCATTGCAGCTGAATCCTGATATAATCTTACTGGATGTTATGATGCCCAATATGGACGGTTTTGAAGTCTGCCGTATCCTCCGCCGCGAACCGGAATTGGCCGAGATTCCAATTATAATGCTTTCCGCTTCCGCCGATCCGAACACGCACCAGCAATGTATCGAAGCGGGCGCGGATGATTTTATCCCAAAACTGATTGGCCGGCACGAGTTTCAGGCCCGGATTCGATCCATAACCAGGCTTAACCGATACCGAATACTGCTGGCCGAACGCGAACGTTTTAAATGGGTGATCGACCAATCTGAAGATGGGTTTTTAATTCTAAATGAGAAGAATGAACTGATCGACGCCAATCCCCGGGCACGTTTATTCCTTGGTCTGCCGAGAGATCCCAGTCTGCCGCCAGGACTTCATTTTCTTGAGCTCGCCGGAAAAGAATATCGATTTGAGCCCGAGATCGCCTGGGCCGGATGGATGGATGAGATTCATAAGCCATCTCCATCCAAACGCTACCTGATCCGGCCTCAGACTGAGAACTCCGAGGCGTTCTGGCTTGAGGTATCGGTGCTGGAACAGGCTTCCGGAGATAAAGTTAACCGCTTGATCCGACTCCATGATGTTACCGAGGAGAAGAAAGGACTCTGCCGAATTCACTCTTTTGAATCGGCTATATCTTATAAATTTCGAACCCGTCTGACGGGGATGGTCAGCATAATCAACACTCTGGCGCGGAAAGACATCGAACTCGAACAATCGGAATTCAGCGAACTCTTTCAAGTTGTGGTAAGTAATGCCCGCATCCTCCAGGATGAATTGATCGAGATATTGAAGTATCTGGAATCCCCCAATCTCCTCTACTCCGATACCGGTTTCCACTTTGATCAGCTAAAAGCACTTGTCATGCAGATCAGTGATGGTCTGGGAATAGCTCCTCCCCGCATCGATGAAGTTAAGGATCATGCCAGAGTGCAGACCGTGATCTCCGATCTGGCAATGGAGTCAATATTATGGGAACTCTTCCAGAACTCTAAAAAATTCCACCCCGCGAAACTTCCTGAAATAATAGTCACCCTGGATCGCCCTGATCCCGGGAATATCATAATCCGAATCACCGATAACGGAATCTCATTATCTCCCGGCCAACTCAGCCGGGTCTGGAGCCCTTACTACCAGGGAGGCTCATTTCTCTATGAAAAATCAGAAGGCCTTGGTTTGGGACTCCCGACCATAGCTTCTTATGTCTGGCATTGGGGGGGAAGATGCCGTCTCTATAACCGGGAAGACCAACCGGGGGTAGTAGTGGAACTGGTTCTACCGGTAAAAATGGGGAATGGACCGCCCCTGTAGCCGCGGTCGCTGACCGCGGAATGGGGAGTAGGCATTGGGCAGTAGACTGCATTGGTAAGCAGTGAGGCAGGAATATCCAATCAAGTTTCTCTTAGTTGTCTCTGTTTTAATTCGCGTAATTCGCGCAATTCGTAGTTTATTAAAGGGTCCGAGGTAGAGGGATCAATTGACCGGGCCCCGGGTTCCGCGGTCAACGACCGCGGCTACAATGCCGGACCACCACCCATTCCCTATTCCTCATTAGATAGACCTGACTTAACCACCGGAATATCTCCAATTGTACCAAAATAAACTCTGCTTAATCCTCTGATTGCCCAGAGTCCGGATCTTTCGCGGAAGATGGCGATCTCAGAAGTTCCCGTGCCCCGGTAATCGGATGGGACCGGTTCATCAGTGCTTGACCCAAAATACACCCTGGTTACTCCCCGGATCACCCACAAACCGGAACCTGGACGGAAGATCCCGATCACGGAGGTTCCGTTCCCCTGATAATCGGAGGAGACCGGGATATCGGAGAGTCCTCCGAAATAACCCCGGGTAACTCCCCGAATCGCCCACAATCCGGAAGCAGCGCGGAAGATCGCCGGGTCGGCCGAACCGTCACCGTTATAATCTCCAGGCACCGGCTCATCATTCACCCCCCCGAAGTAGGCCCGGGTAACTCCCCGAATCGCCCAGAGGCCGGAGGTCCCCCGGAAGATTCCGATATCACATGAGCCGTCTCCGTTATAATCAGCCGGTTCGGGTTCATCACCGGCACCTCCATAGTAAACCCTGGTTAATCCCCGGATCGCCCATAATCCGGAAGCAGCGCGGAAGATCGCGATATCGTAAGTTCCATCGCCATTATAATCTCCCCGAACCGGCCAATCCCCTCCCCCTCCGAAATATACCCTGGTAGCGTTCCTGATCGCCCAGAGCCCGCTGCCCGGCCGAAAGATCCCGACCTCCACCGGTCTCGGGGTTGGGCTGAATTGAGGTGTCGAAGTGCGAACCGGGCTCAGAGTTGGGCTGGGAGAAGGAGGGGTTGGCTGTATCATGGTCGGAGTCGGGGCAATTGAAGGTGTTGGCGATGCGGTCGCTGACGGTATGGGAGATGGCGTGGGGGTACTAGGCAAATCGATGGCTAGGTCACGCTCGATCGCGAACGTACCGGCTTCAAAGTTTAAGGTGGGATCGGCCGCGAACTCACCAACCCGGACAGTAATATAAATCCGATAAAAGATAGTAGCCCCAGTAACCAAACCTTCAGAGAGCTCCCCAGGTGAATCAGGGTCGTCCCCAAAGATATTGAGTGCGTAAGCATGATCATCCGCCATCTGCTGGGTAATCCCGATCACACCAACCAAGATATCATCCGTACCGTTATTCCAGAACGCACCTGTCTCATCTCCTACTTCCGGAATATAATTATTATAATAACCATCCACGGATGTGAAATACCCGCCGGTAGCCATCATCTTAAGTTGAGTCGGACTGCCGGTATTGGGAACCGCATTATAATGCCCCTCGAAGTAGCCTGGAGAAGGAGTAGGAACCGGAGTCGGCGTGATCTGGCCCATGGCAGCGGTAGCCGGGAGTAAAAACACAGAAATAATTAATGAGAGTGAAATATCTTTCATGAGTTTAGAAGTTAGCTTTGCAATTGCGGGAGCAAATTATATCCGCAATTATCGGGAATGGGGGTCTCTTCCCACAGAAGTTTTGGAATTACGCACCAGGGAGAAACTTAGCGCTTGCAACACAACCTCGTAGCGGCTGCCTTCAGGCTGCCACACGATGGCGACCTGAATGTCGCCGCTACAAGCGCGGAGATAACGGGGTTCACTTAAAACCTACACATTATCACACCGCTATCTATACCAACTCCAAGATTGTTCAAGACTAACCCGATTTATGAATAAATCGGGTTAAACCAATTCAAGGCTACCTATTCTCTCCTCGTGTTCTTCGGTCTTTGCAATAAACCGGTCCATCTTCCGATCATGCTCATTAATTCGTTCCCGGTTCTCATCCACTTTCCTTCCCGCTTCCTCTATTTCTTCTCGATTTTTATCAATGGATTCCCGGTTCTTACTAATCTCTTCCCGGTTCTTACCAATCTCTTCCCGGTTCTTAACAATCTCTTCCCGGTTCTTAACAATCTCTTTCCGGTTGCCGGCGATCTGATCGCTTAGGTTCGTTGACACCAGGTCTAATTTGGTATTTATGGCTATGTGGTTCGTGTCAACCTTATCAGCAAGTCGGTCTATTTTCCCATCCAGCAACTGAAAACCTTCCGCAATAATATCTAATTTTTGATCCATCTGCTCCTGGAGGATTTCGAATCTTTCTTTTTCGCTTTCAGTCATAATTAATTCCCTATATTTTAATGTCTTGAAACAAAAATATAGCAGTTACAATCAAATAAATCAAATCTTACTTTAAAAAATACGTAAGGTTTCAGTGAACCCCGTCCTCTCGTAGCGGCTGCCTTTAGGCTGCCACACGATGGCGACCTGAAGGTCGACTCTACGAGCACGGAGCAACGGGGGCACTGAAACCTTACAAAAATACGAGGTCCAAGAAATAACCAAACACAAAAGCTTCGCTTTCGCCCAGCTCCGGCATCCGGCACTTTTAACTTTTTACTTTTGTATTTTAACTTTTACTTCGTAACCGGTATATCCCCCTCCGAACCAAAATAAACCCTGGTTGCTCCTCTAATCGCCCATAGCCCTGAATCCTCCCGGAAGATGGCTAAACCGGAAGTTCCATCCCCGGTATAATCCGCCGGTTCCGGACGATCCCGGCAACTGCCGTAATAAGCCCGGGTCATGCCTCGAATAGCCCAGAGACCGGTACAGGGACGGTAAATGCCGATATCCGCGGTCCCATCTCCGCTATAATCCGCGGTAGCCGGACGATCACCCTCGCCGCCAAAGTAAACCCGGGTCACCCCCTGGATCGCCCAGAGGCCGGAAGACGACCGGAAAAACGCGATTTGAATACCGCCATCACCTCGATAATCCCCGGCTACCGGCCAATCGTCAACCCCACCGAAATATATTCTGGTCCGGCCCCGAATCGCCCAGAGACCGGAAGCCTCCCGGAAGATCGCGATATCCGCTCTCCCGTCGCTGTCATAATCGCCGGGGATCGGGATATCTCCATATCGGCCGAAGTAGGACGGATCGGAACCCCAGACCGCCCAGAGACCGGATGATGGTCGAAAGATCGCCATATCAGTACTTCCGTTTCCATCATAGTCCGCCGGAACCGGCAGATCGGAGTTTCCCCCGAAATATAACCGGGTTATATCCCGGACCGCCCAGAACCCCGAGAGTCCCCGATAAATAGCGATATCGACCGTCCCGTCACCGTTATAGTCTCCCGAACCGATAGAGTACATTTCCGGCGAAATAGTCGGACCGCAGGTGGGCGTCGGAGTAACGGTAACCGTCGGACTCGCCGTAGAACCGGGAGTCGCGGTAATCCGTGGTGATGGTGTCGGACTGACCGTAGCTGAAACAGTTAAACTGGGACTGGGAGACGGCGGCGGCGAAAGAGTCGGGGATGGGGTTGGCTCTGGAGTTGGAGTCCGTGAAGGAACAACCGTGGGAGTAACGGTTAGAGTCGGCGCGGGCGTAGGAGGAGAAGTCGGAGTCACGGAGAAAGTAGGCGTGGGCGACGGGATTACCGGCGATGGCGCTACGGCTGTAGCGGTCGGTGTGGCGCTCGGGGACGGGGCAGGAGTTGAGGTTGGAGTCGGAGTGATTGATGGAGATGGAGAACTTGATGGGGTCGGAGTGGGAACCGGTGTTGGGGTGGAATATACCAGATACGCGGCCTCACAGGCCACCCGGGCGGATGTATATCGGATCCGCATGTAACCACTCTCCCCCCAGCTATCCCCCCAGGAATTTCGGAGAATCCAGCATCCTCCCCCTCCTTCCGGAGGTGTATCATCCCAACCTACCAGGGCGATGATATGGTCGGTAGGGGTCTCATAGCAGGGATAAGAACCACAGGTTGTTTTTAAGTCCTCATAAACTCCGCTGCTGTAGGCGGAAAAGGCACCAATGGACACTACCGCGGCATCAACCACCCCATAGGTCATAATCGCGGTCTTGATCGCGGTAACGTCATTACAGGAGATCCTATGCCATGAGGAGAAGGCCGTGGTCTGATCGCCCCAGTGGGTACACCCCGGATCGCCCTCCACATAGGGGAAGTCGGCCTCATTCGCCACCCCTTCAACAGTCAGAGCGGTGAGTTCCGCGTAATCATAATCGGACCCCTTACAGCCGAAGAAATGGGGGTTATACGCCGCCAGCCTCCCCAGGCACCAGATGATGTATGACTCCGAGAAATCGACGCAGTTCCCGTCATAAAGCCCCATGGCAAAGTTGTAAGTCCCTTCGGCCGAAGCGCAGGCGCCAAAGGCGTAACAGGAGCCGCAGCCTCCCTGATCGCGGATCGGTCCGATGTAAGAGTGGCCATTGTAATCCCGCCAATCAAACTCTTCCGGAGGGTCAACCGTCCCCAATCGTCCGGCCAGAGGACCAATCCCGGTGGTCTGAACTGATCTGCGGGGAACAGTAGAAGCATGGCGGCTGAAAAAACGGCTCTTCTCTTCCGGAGTAAGAGAGAATATCGGGTTATCGCTTACGGTAAAGTCATACCCGTTATGGTCGATCTTGTACCGAATCTCCTCCAGCGTATCGTCCGGCTGAAAAGGGAGAATACTCTCCGGCGAGGCAGCAAAAGCGGTCAGGGTAAAAATAAAAAAGATGATTGTTGTGAGGACAAGATTTTTCATTTCTACTAAACAGATAGATATGAAGTAAAAAGTTAAAATGCAAAAGTTAAAAGTTTCGCTTTCACCTCGATGCCCTGTACTTTTTACTTTTAACTTTTATGTTTTTACTTTGTTTTTAAGCTTTTACTTTGCTCTTATCGGAATATCGTTTAAAGTTCCAAAATATATCCGGGTCACGCCCCGGATAGCCCAGAGGCCTGATGCCTCCCGGAAGATCCCGATTGAATCGGTATTATTGCCGATATAATCACCCGGAACGGGTCTATCCGAACCACCCCCGAAATATGACCTGGTCACGCCCCGGACTGCCCAGAGACCGGAGGACGGTCGGAAGATCCCGACCGACCATTGACCGTTACTACCATAATCCCCCGGAACAGTCTCGTCAGTGGAAGACCCGAAATATATCCGGGTCACACCCCGGATAGCCCAGAGTCCGGATGAACCGCGGAAGATCCCGATATTTCTGTTCTCATCTCCGGCGTAGTAACCGGAGACCGGTATATCGCCAGTTCCCCCAAAATAAGCCCGGGTTACCCCACGAACCGCCCAGAGGCCCGATGCCTCCCGAAAGATCCCGATATCCGAGGTCCCGTCTCCATTGTAATCTCCCGGTGCGGGAAAGTCGGTATCACCACCGAAATAGGAACGGGAGACTCCCCGGACCGCCCAGAGACCGGATGATCCCCGGAAGATCGCGATATCGGAAGTTCCATTGCCGTCATAATCTCCCGTGACCGGCTGGTCGTCATAGCCTCCGAAATAGGCCCTGGGTATTCCCCGGACAGCCCCGAGGCCCGATGTCTCCCGAAACATCGCGATAGCCGGGGTCCCATCTCCATTAAAATCCGGGTTGGGGAGGGGGGGGGTGGGGGTGGGGAATGGGGGCGCCGGAGGCCGGGCGGTTGGCACCGAAGTG
>CAKZYZ010000028.1 GCA_937885075.1 uncultured bacterium
TTTTTTTTTTTTTTAATGATACGGCGACCACCGAGATCTACACTCTTTCCCTACACGACGCTCTTCCGATCTGTGAGCGCAGGTGCCGGGAAAGGTAATTCTTGACCGATGCTGACAGAGAGCCCCGGAAAGTGAGATAATTTTTTTCTTTCAGCCAATGGTTAAGATAGACAAAGCTGGAAGGAACTTTCCCAAAACCATGGTCAGAGAGGATGACAATCGTGGTGGACGAATCGACGCTCCGGCGGAGCCTTCCCAGAAAAGCATCAATCTCCCGGAAATAGTCCAGCATAATTGCTTCCGATTCCTCCCAGCCCGGGAGCCCCTGATCTTTACAAAAATAATGCTGGATCCAGTCGGTCCCGGAGACTACATAGATAAAAAGATCCCACGGTTTCTTCTTAATCAATTCCTCAACATTTTCAAACTGTTTCCGGGTGAGGAGGTAGAGACGTTTCAGGAAAAATTCCCGATCAACCTCATGCTGCATAAAATCAAAAGATGTCTCATAGCCGGGAGATAGTTCAAGCCTGAACTCCGGCGGCCAGGTGAAATCGGTCGCGCGGTTCGGGGTTAAAAAACCGCTGATCATGAATCCATTTACCGGTGACGGAGGATAAGTAAGGGGAACGTTCACCACCGCCACTTTTTTATCGTTCAACCCGACAACATCCCAGATGAGAGGCACTTTAATCGATTGAGAGTTCAGGGGGGGGACTGACCAGTTAAAATCATCCTCAGGCAGACAGGTTACCCCGGTCCGGGCGGGGTTCATTCCGCTCATGGCGGTAGGCCAGGCGGCAAGAGAGAAAGGCGGGATGGTACTGCGCAGCTTCCCCGAAGCTCCCTCTTCCATAAGGGATTTCAAAACCGGCAGTTCATGCCGATGCCGTTCTAAAAAATCCGGATCAAGACCGTCCAGACCGATCATAAGAACTTTACGTGATCCCGAATCATGTTTCAAGGTCTGACCTCCTCTTCTTCAATTCCCGGTGGATGGGGGTGGTCGAGGTACCGGGCAATAACCTCGGCGATTATCTTATAGCCATGGTGATTGGGATGGGTATCAGCGTTACCGGGGTAGACCTGCTCCCGGTGAGTTGCCCCCCGCAACGGGCCCAGAGTATCAAGATAAGATATATTATGCTTCTGAAAATATGACTGGACCCATTCGTTAATCAGGCGCTCGTATTCCACGGATTCTATCAGTTCTTGGTGATATCTTTCGTCCGGACCATCCTTAATGTATTCGGAGTAAACCGCGATCTTGGAAGGGATCAATACTACTAGGAACTCGATACCTTTTGATCGGCAAAGATTATTCATCCCTGAGATAATCTCAAGACTTATCCGCAACCCTTCCCGAACCGTGGGATCGTCCAGGTTGACCGCGCGCAGACTCTCGGGCTGAAGAACCGTATGGATATTGTACCGGTGGTCTTCCAATATTACATAACTTTTTCCCGCCGCGGATGGCAGCCGATCATAAAGAAATCGAATCGCATCGGAGTCCCGAGCCAGATTGAACAACACACTATTCCGGCCAAACCATAACCTGATATCAGCCCACAGCGAAAGATCCGGAGTGGCTGTCTCTTTACTCTCCGAATGGTCATCTCCGGGAGCGAGAACGAAATCCGGGTCTTTCAGGTCAGGATTCAGACCATACAGGTAGACTGTCTTGTAGGTTCCCCAGGGATCATTCCCCAGATAAAAACCAATTATTACAATGGAAGGGTTAAGACTGATAGCCCTATCCTTCAGAAGGTGGGCATAGCCAACCGTATCGTACCCGGGCATTCCCAGGTTATAGACTACACGACCCGTCTGCTTCTGGAGCAGGGATGGCCACGATTCACTGGCAATGGCTGCTATACCGTAGGTATTGGAATCGCCAATCGCCACGATATCGGCGTGGCGCGGAACCGATTTGTTCCTGAAGCCCCAGGCATCATGACCGGCTGAATTGGGCTGAATCCTCACCCCGAAACGGTCTTTAAGGAGTTCCGGTTTCAGATAATCATCGGGGGAAAAAACAATTCGACTTATGCCTTCCGTAACCAGCAGGGAAAATACTACCGCCCCTAATACCAACAGCGAGTTAATTAATATTTTTTTTATGATCATTTATAATTATATTTAAACCGCTCTCTTCTCGCGGGCGGCAATAACAAAAAGACAATAGGGCTTATACCACGGAATAAGAAAGTCAAGCCGTGCCAGAGGACGAAATAATAACCGGGAAACAAGGAAGAAAACCTGATTATGAGTTAAACGGTACACCGTATTATTGCATGATGTCAACCGCCTAGTGAACCACCCGGCAGCCGTCTCTTTCCGCGTGATCTTCATCCCGCACCTGGATAGCATTACGGCATAATCTTGAAAAGAGTAGCCTTTCCTGACATGTCTCCCATCTTCACATTGGGATACGCTCTCCCCGGCAATCGGGATATGGTTTCGACTGGGAGCTGATATCAGGATCTCTCCGCCCGGAGCCAGGTGCCTGACCAGGTTCGCGAGAGTAAGCTCATCTTCTTTTATGTGCTCCAGAACTTCAAAGACAATTATCTGATCATACTCCTCCCTGGAAGAAAAATTCTTCGCGTGGCTATTGATCAAATTGACTCTTCTATTCTTCAACGGAAATACTTCTATCTTTCTCTTCAGACGGAGGAGACTTGATAAATCCACATCCACCACGGTTACCGTATTCCCCCTCTTAAGCAACTCAAGTGTCCACGGTCCGCCCCCGGGTCCTATCTCAAGAATCCGTCCATCGCGGGCAAAATATTTCCGCCATTTCCACCGGCTCACAAGTACAAGATCAAAGTGAAGGTTAAGGCGGTAGATCCTGAATGAAATCCACGAGATTATTTTCTTTCCCATACTCATATTCAATAAGTTAGCGCCTGCGGCGCTAACTAGATCGGAAGAGCGTCGTGTAGGGAAAGAGTGTAGATCTCGGTGGTCGCCGTATCATTAAAAAAAAAAAAATAAACAGAACACAAAAAAAAAAAAAAACAAGAAGTGACGCTACATGTGACATATATGAACGATATCACA
>CAKZYZ010000029.1 GCA_937885075.1 uncultured bacterium
TACGAGATATATCAGTGTGACTGGAGTTCAGACGTGTGCTCTTCCGATCTGCTGTCAACAAGCAGCTGGCTGTTCTCCGCCACAAAAACCGCATCAAGCGCATCGGTGGGAGAAAATTCGGCCAATGGGAAGTCATCAAAAAGGTAACACCATGAGTGTCGCAAAAATGAACCGAGCACTTTCCGGTCAGATACCAGAATCTGCAAAGATGGATGAGGTGATTAGGAAGAACTTGGAGGGGGTGGGTTATGGGGAGTGAGTGGACGAAACTACCTCTTGAGGAGGCAATGGATGCCATAATCGATTATAGAGGAAAGACTCCGAGGAAAACCGCAACAGGGATTCCACTAATTACTGCGAAGATCGTTAAGAACGGTCGTATCAACCCAACACAAGAGTATATTGCAGAAGCCGATTATGATTCTTGGATGCAACGTGGCATTCCACAAAAGGGTGATGTTGTCCTCACCACAGAAGCACCTCTTGGGGAAGTCGCACAACTGAATGGTGACAAGATCGCACTAGCCCAAAGAATCATTACATTACGCGGTAAAATTGGATTATTAGAGTCAGATTTCCTAAAATATTTATTGCAATCCAACGACGTTCAACATCAACTTGATGGTAGAGCATCTGGAACAACTGTATCAGGTATAAAGCAGAGTGAGTTACGCCAGATTATCTTGTGCTTCCCCCCCCTCCCCGAGCAAAAAGCGATCGCTCACATCCTGGGATCATTGGATGACAAGATTGAGTTGAATCGGCGGATGAATGCGACGCTGGAAGGGATGGCGCAGGCGCTCTTCAAAAGCTGGTTTGTGGACTTTGACCCGGTGCTCGACAATGCCCTCGCCGCCGGCAATCCGATCCCCGAAGAACTCGCTGACCGCGCGGAAGTCCGCCGCCGGGCCCTCGCCGATGGCACCGCCAATCGCGAAGCCGCCAAGCAATTCCCCGCCGCCTTCCAACTCACGGAAGAACTGGGCTGGATTCCTGATGGGTGGGAAGTGAGCACTATTGGTGATGAAGTGGCTGCTGTAGGCGGAGGAACCCCGAGTACTAAAAATGAAATGTTCTGGAATGGAACCCACCTATTTTGCACCCCAAAAGAGATGTCTAAGTTATCCTCTTTTGTATTGTCATATACAGAGAGACACCTGACAGATCTGGGATCACAAAAGGTTAGCTCAGGCATCTTATCTGCTGGCACGTTACTGATGTCTTCCCGTGCGCCAATCGGATACCTTGCAATTTCCGAAAAGCCTGTGACAGTGAACCAAGGAATTATTGCACTGTTGAAAAACGAAAAATATCAACCAATGTTTTTACTGAGTTGGTTACGTTCAAATATGGCAAAAATAATAGAGAGAGCGAATGGCAGTACTTTCCTTGAGATCAGCAAGAAGAACTTCAAACCGATCCCGTTTCTAAGACCAAGCGAGGAAGCGCTTTCATTGTTCAACGTACAGGCTAAATCAATCCATCGAAGAATCGTAAATGGTGTAAGTAATTCGAATCATCTCACAAAACTCCGAGATACCCTCCTCCCCAAACTCATCTCAGGAGAACTCCGCATCCCTGAAGCGAAAAAATTAACCGAGGAAGCGATGGCATGAAATTCACCGAAGCCCAACTCGAAGGTGCGATCAGGAATCATGATTAAGGACAAATTATGAGTGATGACATAAAGAAAGCTCAGCATCCAGCAGTTAGCTCTGAACATTCGCCAAGGGTGGGCGAATTTCTCCTCTACACTACTGAGGACGGACAATCCCGCGTGGAATGTCGTTTTGAGAATGAGACGATCTGGCTCTCTCAGGCACTGATGGCGGAGTTGTTTAGCCGCTCTAAGAAAACAATCAGCGAACACCTGAAGAATCTCTTTAACGAGGAGGAGTTGAATCAGAATGCAGTTGTCCGGAATTTCCAGACAACTGCCAGCGATGGAAAATCCTACGATGTTCAATATTACAATCTGGAGGCGATTCTGGCTGTGGGCTTTCGAGTCAAATCACCGCGTGGCACCCAATTCCGTCGCTGGGCAAACAGGCGACTCCAAGAATACCTCGTCAAGGGCTTCACAATGGATGACAAGCGCCTGAAGGAAGGTGGCAACAGTCGCTATTTCGAGGAACTACTAGCACGTATACGGGACATCCGGGCATCTGAAAAGGTTTTCTGGCGCAAGGTGCTCGATATCTTTGCCACAAGTATCGACTACGATCCGCATGCGGATGTGTCGCAGGAGTTTTTTGCCAAAGTGCAAAATCAGATGCATTGGGCGGCACATGGACATACCGCGGCGGAAATCATTTATGAGCGGGCAGATGCGGGTCAGGCAAATATGGGCGTCACCAACTATCCGGGAAATACACTGCTCAAACGAGATGTCGAAATCGCAAAGAACTACCTGCAGGAGGATGAGCTGATCCTGCTCAATCGCATCGTAACCGCCTACCTCGAACTTGCGGAGATTCAGGCCATGAACCAGATCGCAATGTACATGCGGGATTGGATCAGCCGATTACAGATGTTCCTTTCCATGACCGGTAGAGACATCCTCACCCATGCTGGAGAAGTCAGCAGAGATCAGGCGCTCATTAAGGCTCACGAGGAATATCACCAATACAAACAGCTACATATAAATGCGCCCAGTCAAGTCGATATACACTTTATTGCAAGCACAGAAAAGGCACTTAAAGCTTTGGAGTCGAAACGAAAGCAGAATGATACAAATCGAGCGCGGGGAGAATGATGCAAAAACAGAACCAGGAGACCATCATAGAAAACAATTCATCATTCAGCACTCGAAGTTTAAAATTCAACGAAGCCAACCTCGAAGCGGCTCTCCCCATTCCACCGAAGAAAGATGAGGCGAAGGGGTGGTATTCGAGAGGGTATTTACCGCATTTCGATGTGAGTGGACTCTATCAAGCCATTACTTATCGTTTGGGTGATTCCTTACCCGGGAGCGCGAGCGTCCCGCCCGTATCACAGCAAAAATAATAAAACCGCTTTAAAAAAAAACCGGAGAACAAGAGCAAATAGCATGAAATTCACCGAAGCCCAACTCGAAGCAGCGATCATCGAACTCCTCGGTGAGGCGGGTTATCCGCATGTGCCGGGGGAGACGATTGAGCACCAGCCCCAGGAGGTTTTGATCAAGGCCGACCTACGGGCATTCCTGACCAGGCAGTACGCGAAAGATGGGATAACGCCGGGTGAGATTGAGGCGGTGATTCATCAATTAGAGGCTTATTCCGCGGCGGATCTCTATGAGAGCAATAAGGCGATCATGAAGCTGGTCTCGGATGGCTTTCTGCTCAAGCGGGAAGACCGCGACCGGAAAGATCTATATGTGCAGCTGATCGATTATTCGGACCTGGTCGCCTTTCGGGAACCGAGGGCGGGCGAGGTACCGTCGATTATAGCTGTGGAAGATCCGGGCTACAAAACCGGCGGCAACATCTTTAAGATGGTGAATCAGCTGGAGATTCACGGATACGAGAAGCGGATACCGGATGGGATTCTCTACATCAACGGGCTGCCGCTGGTGGTCTTTGAATTTAAGAGCGCGATCCGGGAGGAGGCGACGATTCACGATGCCTTTATCCAGCTGACGGTGCGCTACAAACGCGACATCCCGGAACTCTTTAAATACAATTCCTTCTGTGTGATCAGTGACGGGGTGAACAATAAGGCGGGTTCATTCTTCGCGCCTTATGAATTCTTCTACGGCTGGCGCAAGATTGACGGCGGCGACCTGATAGAAAAAGACGGGATCGACTCGCTCTACTCCATGATCAAGGGGCTCTTTCACCCGACCCGCCTCTGCGATGTGATCCGCAACTTTGTCTATCTGCCCGATACCTCCCGGCGGGAGGAGAAGATCCTCTGCCGGTATCCGCAGTACTACGCGGCAACCAAGCTCTATCAAAACATTTTGCGGCATATGCGGCCTGATGGGGATGGCAAGGGGGGCACCTACTTTGGGGCGACGGGCTGCGGGAAGAGCTTTACCATGTTATTCCTGGCGCGTCTGCTGATGAAGAGTGTGGATCTGGCGAGCCCGACCATCGTCTTGATCACCGACCGGACGGATCTGGATGATCAGCTCTCGGGACTCTTTACCAATGGCAAGGGCTACATCGGGGACGCGGCGGTGATCAGTGTGGAGAGCCGGGCGCATCTGCGCGACTTGTTGAAGGGGCGTAAGAGCGGCGGAGTTTTTCTCACTACGATTCATAAATTTACCGAGGATACGGAACTGTTGACCGAGCGGAGCAATGTGATCTGTATCTCGGACGAGGCGCACCGCAGTCAGGTGAATCTGGACCAGAAGGTCAAGATCACGGAAAATGGTGTGAAACGGACGTTCGGCTTTGCCAAGTATCTCCACGACTCGCTGCCGAACGCGACCTATGTCGGCTTCACCGGCACGCCGATCGACGCGACACTGGATGTCTTCGGCGAGGTGGTGGACGCCTACACCATGATGGAATCGGTGGCCGATGAGATCACGGTGCGGATCGTTTACGAAGGCCGGGCGGCCAAGGTGCTGCTCGATAACAGCAAGCTGGAGGAGATTGAAGACTACTATGCCCGTTGCGCGGATGACGGGGCCAGCGACTACGCGATTGAGGAGAGCAAACGGGCCAACCTGAAAATGACCGCGATTCTCGGGGATCCTGACCGCCTGAAGGCTCTGGCGGCGGACTTCGTCGACCATTATGAGGCTCGAATCGAAGAAGGAGCCACGGTTGCCGGGAAGGCGATGTTTGTCAGCAGCAGCCGTCAAATCGCCTATGATTTCTACAAGGAGGTGATCGCGCTGCGTCCCGAATGGGCCGAACTGAAGGTCTGTGCCGACGGGGAGGAACTCACCGAAGAAGAGAAGAGACAGATTATGCCTATGGAGCGCATCAAACTGGTGATGACCCGTAACCAGGACGATGAACCCGCTTTATACGATATGCTGGGAACCAAAGATTACCGAAAGGAATTAGATCGGCAGTTTAAAACCGCCAAATCCAATTTTAAAATCGCCATCGTGGTTGATATGTGGCTCACCGGTTTTGATGTGCCCTTCCTCGATAGTATGTACATAGACAAGCCGGTCAAGCGGCACAACCTGATCCAGACCATCTCCCGGGTGAACCGGAAGTATCAGCGGAAAGAAAAAGGGTTGATCGTCGATTACATCGGGATCAAGAAGCAGATGAATCTGGCTCTGGCGCATTACTCCAAAGCCGATACCGCGAACTTTGAGGAAATCAAGCAATCCATTGTGGTGGTCAGAGACCATCTGGACCTGATGCGCGCGATCTTTCATAAGTTTGATACCGCTCCGTATTTCTCCGGGCAGCCCATCGCGCAACTGCACTGCCTCAACATGGCCGCGGAATATGTCCAGATTACCGACGAGTTCGAGAAACGCTTCATGTTCCTGGCTAAACGAATGAAAGCCGCCTATGACATCTGCGTCGGGTGTGATGAATTTACTCAGGACGAGCGGGACCATCTCCACTTCTATATGGCGGTTCGATCCATAGTCTTCAAACTCACCAAAGGCAATGCCCCCGACCTGGTTCGGATGAACGCCAAAGTACAACAGATGATTGCCGAGGCCTTGCGGAGTGATGGGGTCGAAGAGATCTTCAAGATGGGGCAAGGGGATACCACCAAGGTTGATATCTTTGATCCGGACTACCTGGCGAAGATCGAAAAGATCAAGCTGCCGAATACCAGAATCAAGCTCCTCCAGCGGTTGCTGGCCAGGGCGATCGAAGAGTTCAAGAAGGTCAACAAGCTCAAGGGTGTTGACTTTTCAGAACAATTCAAAGCCCTGGTGGAAAAATACAATGACCGGAGCGAGCAGGATATCCTCAGGAGCGAAGTCCTGGAAGAGTTCACCGACGAGATTATCGATCTCTACCATTCCATAAAAAAGGAGAAAGACTCTTTTGCCGAACTGGGCATCGATCTCGAAGAAAAGGCCTTCTACGACATCCTTAAATCTCTCATGATTAAGTACGATTTTGAATACCCCGAGGATAAACTCCTCGATCTCGCAAAAAAGGTAAAAGTCATCGTCGATGACAAGGCCAAATACACCGACTGGAGCCGGCGCGATGACATCAAGGCTGAACTGAAAGTGGACCTCATCATCCTGCTTGCTGAAAACGGATACCCTCCGGTCGACCGGGATGAGGTCTACAAGGAAATCTTCGAGCAGGCGGAGAACTTCAAGAAGTACCAAAGTCAAAGCAATGGCTAACAAATCGTTGCACTTGCTGTTTTTCCCGCTACTAGTACTGCGGAATGAAAGACCGGATTGTGGGGGAAATTCGAGAATAGGGTGCCGTGTACTGGGCATTGTGGATTGGGCATTGGGGGGTGGGCATTGTGGATTCGCCACGGCAACAGACTATACCCCCGGCAGTTATGTATTATTACCCCTTGTTTTCCGATCTTAGAGTGCCGATTTTGAGGGTGTTTTGGGGGTTTAAGCAATCGATTCTCAAGGAAGGTTGGTTGTATTGGGGTGGGGGGAGGAGAGGGGGGATGAGCGTATTAGCTTTTGAACTGATTCACCCACGAGATAAACTCGTGGGGGTCTGGCTTGAGATAAAATCGTGCACACCTATAACCTAACGGATCCTAACTATCCATTCCGCCAAGGGGTTGTTTTAACCATACCCAGGCACTCCATAAGAACGAAAAATTGGAATCTCTGGGCCAGGCGCTTGACTGGGTGGAGAGTTGGAGAAGATCCTGATTTGGCAGATAAATATTTCAGGATAATTTCTTGAACCAAATATCGCCTAAATGAGAAAAGTAAAATATAAGCAATAAAAGGCCCTTTTTTTGTTTGGAATATTTATTGTCCGGAGTAGAATGGTTCTGCCATTGAAAATCGAGAAAATTGATGGTACATTTAATTGGCCTAATAATACCCAGGCCAACCCAGGGGGGAGCATATGAGTATTAGCTTGGAGCCTATTGACTTAGTTGAAATAGCAGAGAGCTATGGGAGAAAATGGATCGGCTTGGCTTTCGATATGCGGAAAGTTTATGCGTCTGGCAATAGCCCCGAAGAAGTCGAGGAAGAGCTCGCTAAAAATGGTATCTCACTCGATGGTGTGATAATCACAAAAGCACCACGCCCCGATACCTGTTTGGCTATTTAATGACTACCCTATACTATCAGCTGTCCAAGGCAAGGAGGACCAGCACTCATCGGCATATTTATCGGCCTTACTTAGCGGTAAGACTTACTAATGCCGCCAGTGGCAAATCCTGGAATTGCCAGGCATTGATTGATACAGGATCTGACCGGTGTATTTTCCATTCGTGGGTAGCAGATAAGCTAAATCATGTCCTGGAGAAAGGTCAGCTTACATCTATCACTGGTATTTATGAGCAGGAGACAGATGCTTGGACTCATGCCAACATTTTACACTTCCGAGATGATTATGGAACTGAGGTAGACTATCAAACTGGGATAGTGTTTTCCTCTCACATATCCAAAGAGTTCGGAATATTAGGGACAAGAGGTTTCCTGGATCATTTTAGACTTAACTTAGATCACAAGAATCATACAATAGTCCTAACGGAGTTGCGCCCTAAAAAAGGGGGTGATTCCAAAATAATAATTCAAAAAACGGGACCGAAGCCCAAAAGAACTACTAAGAAAAGGAAGAAAACTGGCGCGTCCAAGACAATCAAGAAAAAGAGATAATTTACTCCCCGTCGGTCGGTTGCAAACTTCAGGTGGGGTTTTTATTTCTACCCCTGATGAACCTTGCGTTTACTGGCCCCCTCGGGTTGCGACCCGGTGGGATTTTTTTCTCAAGAACCATCTTCAGGCCAGTACAAATTCATCCCGCTCTGTTTCATATGATCAAAGACCTCTTTATACTGCTTACTCCGGCGAAATGTCGAAACAATACTTTCGGTAAAATGATAATTCCCGTTATATTGAGGTGCGATTTGAAAGCCGGGTCGGGCCTACATAAATGGTTTATTGAGATCGGAAGAGCACACGTCTGAACTCCAGTCACACTGATATATCTCGTATGCCGTCTTCTGCTTGAAAAAAAAAAGAAAAAAAAATACAAAAAATACAATGTTAATTGCACACAACGTTCCATTAACAATTACACGATTGACTCAGAACTCGTACACTCATCGTGATC
>CAKZYZ010000030.1 GCA_937885075.1 uncultured bacterium
GGGTAACTCCCTTGACCGCCCAGAGACCGGACCCTCCCCGGAAGATGCCGACATCATAAGTGCCGTCACCGTTATAATCCCCCGGCTTGGCCTCATCACTGCTGCCTCCAAAATACACCCGGGTAACTCCCCGGGCGGCCCAGAGACCGCTGGAGGACCGGAAGATAGCCGCGCTATCCGTCCTGCTGCCGTCATAATCACCGGGGACGGGATTATCCGCGGAGCCCCCAAAATAAATCCGGGTAACCCCCCGGACCGCCCAGAGCCCGGAACTCGGTCGAAATACAGCGACATCCCCGGTCCCATCCCCATCAAAGTCAGCCGCCATCGTTACCGCTCCAACTCCTGCTAACACCATAACCATCAACAAACAAAGCTTCTTCATGCCACACCTCCATTTAAATATTCTCACCCCTGATAAACCCGAAGTAAAATTGGGTTCTTAGCCGGATTCTATCCGGGGAATTTTTAAAAATAAAAAAACCCGGATAGCAATATGCCATCCGGGTTAAAGACTTTTTGATGATACGATTCAGGAGAACGAACGAAAGAAAGAAGACGAGATTCTGAAGTAATCAGACTACAGATCATACACAATTCCTTCTGGTTAATTATCTACGAACTAAGCAAGCATAAAATAAATTGCCACTGATCTTTAAATTTGTCAAGAACAAATAATATCTCAATCCGCTCACTGAATCCTTATGAGACAGTTTATGCCGTGCAGATTTAGTCTCATAAGGATTAAGGATTAAGGATTGGTTTGGGTCATCACTGGAAGAACCAAGTAATAGGGGACGCGAGGGTGAGGAAGGTTATTTTGTGCGGTGCTTTGTACCCATTGATTGTTTATCTCGCGACTGGAAGATTATTTATCTGATAAGTAATGAATAATCCGGTCTATGGGGGAAACTTACTTCCGATAGAGCCAATTGTCCGCGGCATACCGCTCTTCAGCTAATTGACGGGTTTTCGCTAACATCTCTCCTGACAGCTTAAACGGAGATACTTCAAAAGCGGTTTTTAAGTAGCCGCGAAACCGACTCAAAACTTCTTCCCGACTCAAAGAAACAAACTGATCGATCGAGACACTCCCCTCGAAATCCGCTTCGGGGGGACTATCTACGGTCAAGTACTTTCCGATCCGGCGGTGAGTATCGTCAATCGGGAGGGAACCGTGCTGGAGGAAGTAACCCCGCTTGATGGTGGAGGCGCTACCAGCGATCTTCTTTCCGGTGGTCGTCTCCACCAGTTCAAAGGCTCCCGGGGCGGCGAAACAGTCGGCGATCGGGGAATAAGCTCCGGGAGTCTTCGGGGTGGTCTCAACCCCCAGGGAACGATAGCACCCGGAGAGGAGCCCGGCGCAGAAAGTAAATAGATCCGACCGGGAAAATCCGGTCTTCCTATTGTAGGGGATCGCGATACTGTAGGTGATCTCGTTCCAGTGCAGCACCCCCCCTCCACCCGTCATCCGGCGAACCCAGCCGATACCATCTCTCTGGAGCGCTTCGAGATTCAGGTCGGAGACCGGCTGGTTATAGCCGATCGAGAGGGTAGGCGGTTCCCACCCGTAGAACCGGATGATAATCTCCCCCTCCTTTCCAATCACCGACTCCCCCAGCACTTGATCTATGGCCATGTTCTCGGCGCCGGAGTATGCTTTATCATTTAAGAGGTATATTTTCATGGATGTTAGCTATCAATCATGCTTCCACCACGGTTAATCCAACCGGGGTGGGGAGCACCAGTTTAGCCCAAGGGCTTCGCAACCAACGCGTGGTGCTGTAGCTGCGGTCGTTGACCGCGGATCCTGTCATCCGCGGTCAACGACCGCGGCTACAGGACCAGAATATATCCGGCCGATTATCCCCAATTTACTGGCTGCTGATTTAGGATTTAGCAGTTGTACTCACAATATTATTTTCGTAGTATATCTTCTGACATGATTAATACCAAGGACAACCCTGTTCCCCACGTTTCACTCGAGTTCCTCCGGACCCACTCCATCTTTGGCGGGATCCCGAATAGTGAACTGGAGAAGATCCGTGATCTATTGACCGAGAAACACTTCCCCGCGGGGGCGGATATTATCCGTGAAGGCGAGCCGGGGGGAGATCTTTATTTAATCTGGCAGGGATCGGTCGAAGTCCTGAAGAAAGATCCCGACATGCCCGGGGCCGCTCCGGTTCAGATCGCGGTGCGGAATACCGGGGATAGCTTCGGAGAGATGGAACTGATCGATATCCAGCCCAGCGAGGCCACCATCCGGGCCCGGGAGGATACCATCACCCTGGTCCTGACCAACCGGAACTTATACCGCCTGGAACAAGCCAGCCTGAAGACCTTTACCATGATCATCATGAACCTGGCCCGGGATATCAGCCGAAGGCTGAGAGCGATGGACAAAATTGCGGCTCATATTCTCTTGAAATCTACATCCTCACGCTTACGGTCATCATCATCCCGGGTCGCCAGAAAAGCCCCACACTCACGACAGTACATCCCGCAATAGGCTGTCATATTTTCCATAAGACGACTCCCTATAATTAAATTCAAATAGACGGAATAAACGTGGAGTAAAGAAGTAAAGGAGTATTGGAGTGATGAAATAATGGTACGCTTTCAGTGAACCCCGTCCTCTCGTAGCGGCTGCCTTTAGGCTGCCACACGATGGCGACCTGAAGGTCGCCACTATGAGCACGGGGCGACGGGGCTTACTGAAAAATTACGAGTAATGGGGGGGGTGTCCTCCCAATATTCCAATACTCCATCACTCCGGAACTTTGCCCGGAACAAAGTGACGGGCTAAGTTCCTGCTTCGGAATTTCAATAAGTTCGTAGTGCAGGACTTCAGTCCTGCCCGACGAAGGCAGGACTGAAGTCCTGCACTACGAGGTTGCGCCGTAGGCGCTATGTTCTTATTTTGTGATCTCCGCCAGAGCCTCATCCAGAATCTTGATGCCTAACTTGACCTCATCTTCGGTCATGGTATGGACCGGGGCCAGACGAACCGAACTCTTTCCGGCGCCCAGGATCAGCAGACCCTTCTTGAAGGTCAGTTCAACCAGACGATTCCGCTTCGCGGTAGCCGGTTCCTTGGTCTCGCGGGACTCGACCAGCTCGATCCCCACCATCGTTCCCAGGGCGCGGACATCACCGATCAACTCATATTTTTCCTCAAGTTCCCTGACACCGGCCTGAAGCCACTCACCGACCTTCGCGGCCTTCTCGGTAAATCCTTCCTTCTCATAGAGATCAAGGACAGCCAGGGCTCCGGCTACTACCACCGGATTTCCGCCCAGAGTATTCTCGTGAGTATTCTGATCCCATTCCATCAGTTCAGCCCGGGTAACGGTTATCCCCATCGGGAGCCCCGCGGCAATCGCCTTGGAAACACAGAGAATATCCGGTTCCAGGCCGAAGTATTCACTGGCCAGGAAATATCCGGTCTTTCCGAAGGCGGTCTGAACTTCATCCACCATAAATAATATTCCATTATCCCGGCAGATCTTCTGCACCCCCTGGAGAAACTCTTTGGGCGGGATGATAAATCCGCCCGCGCCCTGAAGCGGCTCCAGAATCATGAAGGCGCAGTCTTCGGGAGGGATAACCCGGTTGAGGACATTCTCTTCGAGAAATTCAAGGCATTCCATGTTGCAGCCGGGATACTGCTGCTTGAAGGGACAGCGATAACAGTAGGCGTAAGGCGAAAAGGCTACCCCGGGCATCATCGAGGAGATATAGTGCCTACGGGAGACCGGTGAGTTGGTGGTCAGGGCCAGCGACCCCATGAAACGCCCATGGAAAGCTCCCAGAAACGCGATCGCGCCGGATTTTTTCGTATTATATTTGGCAACCTTGATCCCGGCCTCAATACACTCCGCCCCGCTGTTGGAGAAGAAAGCCCGCTTGGGGAAGTCGCCGGGTGTCAGCTTCAGGAACCGCTCGGCATACTCTATCTGGGGGAGGGTGAGATAATCGCAGGAGTTGGCGTGGATCAACTCCGCCGCCTGCTCCTGGACCGCCTTCACCACATGCTCCTGGGTATGGCCCATCACCGAGACAGCAATCCCGGAACCGAAATCCATGAAGACATTTCCGTCAACATCTTCGACATAGGGTCCATGACCCCGCAGTGCCACCAGGTCGGCGGTCCGGCTCAAGCTGGTACTGAGTACCGTGTTATCCCGCTCAATCCACGCCTTAGCCTTCGGCCCCGGAGGATCTACAACAATCTTTGGTCCATTATAATCATAACTCATATTCTTGCTCCTTTTGTTTGGTTTTGGGCAGGGGATCAGAAGTCAGATGACAGAAGACCGATGACAGAAGTCGGAACTTTGCCCTCCGTCCTCCGTCTTCCGTCCCCCGTCTTCCGTCTTCCGTCCTCCGTCTTCCGTCTTCCGTCTTCCGTCTTCCGTCTTCCGTCCTCCGTCTTCCGTCCTCCGTCTTCCGTCTTCCGTCCTCCGTCTTCCGTCCTCCGTCTTCCGTCCTCCGTCCTCCGTCCTCCGTCCTCCGTCTTCCGTCCTCCGTCTTCCGTCTTCCGTCCTCCGTCCTCCGTCCTCCGTCCTCCGTCTTCCGTCTTCCGCCCTCCGTCTTCCGTCTTCCGTCTTCCGTCCTCCGTCTTCCGTCTTCCGTCCTCCGTCTTCCGTCCTCCGTCTTCCGTCTTCCGTCCTCCGTCTTCCGTCTTCCGTCCTCCGTCTTCCGTCCTCCGTCTTCCGTCTTCCGTCCTCCGTCCTCCGTCCTCCGTCCTCCGTCCTCCGTCTTCCGTCCTCCGTCTTCCGTCTTCCGTCTTCCGTCCTCCGTCTTCCGTCTTCCGTCTTCCGTCCTCCGTCTTCCGTCCTCCGTCTTCCGTCCTCCGTCCTCCGTCTTCCGTCTTCCGTCTTCCGTCTTCCGTCTTCCGTCTTCCGTCCTCCGTCTTCCGTCTTCCGTCCTCCGTCTTCCGTCCTCCGTCTTCCGTCCTCCGTCTTCCGTCTTCCGTCCTCCGTCTTCCGTCCTCCGTCCTCCGTCCTCCGTCCTCCGTCTTCCGTCCTCTGTCCTCCGTCTTCTGTCCCCCGTCCTCCGTCCTCTCTCCTCCGTCTTACAACAACAATCTGGCGTCCAGACAAAAACTTCTCTCCGGTGTCGCCAGGACCGGGTTGAGATCGATCTCTTTGATCTCGGGCAGCTCCAGAGCCAACCGGGAAAGCCCGGTAACGATATCGATCAGGGACTCGAGATGGCAGGGCTGACTCCCCCGGGCACCGGCCAGAAGCGGATAACCCTTGATACTCTTAATCATCCGCTCGGCCGCGGCCCTCTCGACCGGCGCGATCTCAAAGACCACGTCTTTCAGAATCTCCACAAAGATTCCGCCCAGTCCGAACATGACGGCCGGACCGAACTGCGGATCCCGGAGCATCCCCATGATCACCTCAACCCCCCCGGATATCATCGGAGTAATCAGAACTCCTTCGATGACGGCTTTCGGCACAGCCCCGCCAACAGCCTGGATAATATCATCATAACTCCCCGCCGCGGCTGCTCCATCAGAGATATTCAGCTTTACGCCGCCGGCATCTGATTTATGAATGACATCCGGAGATACTATCTTCATCACTGCCGGAAACCCGACCTCGACTGCCATCGTCACGGCTTCTTCCGAAGAGGTTGCCAGCCGGTAATCAAGAACCGGGATATCATAAGCGGCTAAGATCGCGTAAGCCTCCGGCTCCAGAAGGGACCGGTTCTTCGCCTTCGCTTGCGCGATGATCTCCCGGGCGTTCATGATATGGCGTCCTTATAGGCCTTTTCACCGACCAGGAAGGCCTGCTCGTTCAGATCTTTAAATTTAGGCTTGAAGGAACTGGCGATCACATCGAGAAGAATCTGGCGATCAAAAGTGATCAGACCGGTACCATAGGCCGCGCCCAGCATAACAATATTCATTGAGCGAGGGTTACCGATATCTCCCGCGATCTTAGTCCCGTCCACCACGACCACTTTCTCGGCCACACCGCGCAGGACTTCCTCGATCTCGTCTATCGGCGGATAAGCCGCGTTGCCGGTCGAGACATCCACCGGGTAAACCGGGGCGGGATTCAAGACCACCACCCCATTCGGAGAGGCATACTTCTGGGCGATTCTCAAGCCCTCCAGCGGTTCCTGGGCCACGATGATATCAGCGGACCGTTCCCGGACCAAGGGGCCGTAAACATCACCGATCCGGACATGGGAACTTACCTTCCCTCCCCGCATCGCCGCGCCAAAGGTCTCGCCCACCCGGGCACGATTTCCGGCGTTAATCGCCGCCTCGGCCAGGATATGGGAAGCTCTTACGCTCCCCTGGCCGCCAACTCCACAGATTATTACATTTAGTTCCATGATTTTTCTCCTAATGTTAATTTTCAGATGACGGAGGACAGAGGACGGAGGACAGAGAACGGATGACGGATGACAGATAACGGAGGACAGATGGCAGCCGGCATCTGCCTTCCGCCTTCCGTCATCTGCCTTCCGTCATCTGCCTTCCGTCTTCTGCCTTCTGTCATCTGTCTTCCGTTATCTGTCATCTGTTATCTGTCATCTGTTATCTGTCATCTGTCTTCCGTCATCTAATTTCTGTCTTCCGACTTCTGTCTTCTGACTTCCGTCTTCTGTATTTATTCCGTCACAATCGCTCCCACCGGGCAGATCTGCACGCAGATACCGCAGTTAACGCAGAGGAGCGGATCGATACCGGCTTTCTTGGATTCCGGATCAAAGAGGGAAGCCGGGCAGCCGATCCGGACACAGGCCTTACAGCCGATGCACTTATCCTTTTCCACACGGGTCTTCGCGGTTCTGGCGCCTTCCCGCCGGATAACCTGAATCATACATTCGCCGGTCAGGATAACCACGGAGAAGCCTTTAAAGTTTATCGCTTCATCAATAGCTGCCGACGCTTCTTCCAGATTATAGGCATTGACGGTCTTGACCGATTTGATCCCCATTGCCTGACAGACGGCCGCGATGTTCAGGGTTCCGATCTTTTCCCCCATAGCGTTAAGCTCGGAACGGGGACTGGGCTGATGGCCGGTCATACAGGTCCAGCTATTGTCCAGGACCAGGTAGGTGATGTCGGTGTCGTAGAGCGCGGCATTAGCCACCGCCGGCAGACAGGAATGGAAGAAGGTGGAGTCTCCGGCTACCGCGGCTACTTTCTTGCCGTCATCATCTCCCAGAGCTCTTCTCTCACCCATCGCCTGACCGATTCCCGAACCCATTACATAGGTAGTATCCAGGATCTCATAGCACGATGATACCGGGTACTTTTTCGTGGCATCATCGGTCGGGGTAATCACCTGGGCGGCCAGTCCGTAGCCGCCTTGCTCGTAACAACCGATATCACCGTTGACGATGATCAATTCTTTGCCGTGCTTCTTGATGATCTTGGCCAGGGCGGCGTAACTGCCCAGATGCGGGCAGCCGGCACAGAGAGCGGAGGAACGGGGCACGGTGAGAGCCTGGACTTTCTTCAATATCTCATCGGGAAGATCGGCGGAGGGCCGTTCAATTCCCAGAAGTTCGGAGATCGCTGAAAGGGCCAGATCCGGATTGAGTTCATCATAAGTGGGCATCACCGCTTTTGATCCCCGCCCGATGATCTCTTTCGCCAGCCCGGCGTCGGAGGCCAGTTCTTTCAGCTTATTCTCCAGCATCGGATTTCCGTCCTCCACCACCAGAATCTTATCGGCGGCGGCCAGGATCTGTTTCATCTTATCTTCCGGAGCAGGATAGACAAAACCGATCTCCAGAGTGCTGCAGGCGCCTTTCTTGTCAAGCGTGGTCAGGGCGTCGTTGACATAAGAAGTTCCTATGCCGGACGAGATAATCGCGACATTACTCCCTTCAACAATATCAAGCGCATTAAAGATGGACTTCTCGGACTCAGCCAGAAACTCAGGATACTTCTTCTTCAGGTCACCGTGGCGGCCGGCCGCGCCCGCGGGAGGGCCATAGACCGCCCAGCGGAAGGGCTTCTTGAAGTGCTTGTTCCAACCCACCTAGATCGGAAGAGCGTCGTGTAGGGAAAGAGTGTAGATCTCGGTGGTCGCCGTATCATTAAAAAAAAAAAAACAACAGTGGCATGTACTGCAGCTCCTCTTACCGTACAACTGACCCGCTCCTTCCCCCGTCACCGCAGCTAACGCTACTCTCCGTGCCTCCATCTGT
>CAKZYZ010000031.1 GCA_937885075.1 uncultured bacterium
AGACGATTTTGGGACAAGATGATTGCCCCCTACCTCGGCCCCTTTTTTGACAGGACTATTGCAGACAGGACTATTTGCCTCGCCGCGGTTCTTTAAAATCAGAATGATTTAGGGCAGAATTATTGGCTCCACCTCGGGCTTTGTTTATTGCAATTTTCAGGATTAATCTTTTTATCTTCTAATCGTCCTGCCTCATTTTCTTTTTGCTTTGCTTGCATCCCGATTATTTCGGGGTTAATCGTCCTGTCTGCAATCGTCCTGCCTCATTTTCTTTTTGCTTTGCTTGCATCCCGATTATTTCGGGGTTAATCGTCCTGTCTGCAATCGTCCTGTCTAAATTCTTTTTCTTTTTAATCATCCTGCCTTTAATTATATTTCTCCAACGTCTTTCTCGGTCAGACCCAGTTTCCGGGCCAGCCAGGGGGTCGATAGGGCCTGAATCAGCAGGGTCGCGAGGATTGCCATGAAGACAATCGCCTGAACAAAATGATTATAGACATCCCCCAATTGGCCGGGGAAATTAATAGAGATTGAGGCCAGAGATCCGGCCAGTGCCGCCGGCATTACCCCGGTCTCCCGGACCCAGCTTAGAAAGATTTTCTCTTTAATCGTCCAGTTCTTCTTCCGATCCAGTCCAAAAAACCCGAATACCACCGCCGGGCGGCTGATAAATATAAACCCGGCCAGAAGAATTGACCCGGGGAGCAGATATTGCTTAACCGCGGGAAAATCAATCTGTGACCCCAGGATGACAAATATCATCATCCGGCAGATCAGGGAAAGATCCATGCTGAAAATCTCCAGATTCAGCCCCTCCTCCAGTTCAAAGGAACCCGGCATCAGCTCCCGGCAGTTCCCCAGAAATATCCCGGCGACAAAAGCGGCCAGATAACCGCTCCCCCCAAATCGTTCGGCCAGAGTATATGACCCTATCGCGATCGGGAGGGTCATGATTGAGGCCGCGTCCCGGAAAATACCCAGAGAGCGGTGGGAGATAAAGACCCCCCCCAGCATTCCCAATCCCGCCCCGATACCGAAGCCGACAGCCAGTTTCAATATAAACCCGGACGCGGCGCTTGAGAGACTGACCTCACCTCCCTGGAGAATAGTAACGATCGTGATGAAGATGATGGCGGCGGTGGTGTCATTGAAGGCCGACTCGCTCTCGATAACTACCTTCAGCCGTTCCTTGACTTTAACCTGGTTGAGAATTGGAATCAGGGTAGCCGGATCGGTGGGAGCGATGATTACACCCATCAGCAAAGCTGCCGCCCAGGGGAGGACCGGGAAGATAATCTTTGCTAATCCGCCGACTATGAATGTGGAGAGCAGAACTCCGGGGATAGCCAGAAGCGCGATAATCCAGGCATAGTGCATGATAGTCTTCAGTTTCAGATCCAGACCGCCCTGAAACAGAATATAGGAAGCTCCGAATATGACCATAATCTGGCCGCCGATCGAGGATTGCTTGATCGGGGTCCAGAACGGAATCGTCGGTCCGATAATAACGCCCGCCAGGAGGAAGAGTATTACATCCGGAATCTTGAATAACGCCGCGAGACGGTTGGCTACCAGGGCTACCACCAGAATAATAGTAAAATCACTGAAGGCGTTTAAGATAAATTCCCCTGATGCCGTCGGAGCGGCTCCGGTCACCGAAGCGATAAGATTGCTTAATACTGGAATCATGATGATGGTAGTATAATGGCAAATTGGATTCTGTAAAACAAATTTAATCATTGCCTACCACCATCAGTCTTGCTTTAATGCGAATAAATAAGCTCATTTTGTGAGCCAATTTCCGCTTCGGAATTTTTTCTCTATCCCGAAATACTTCGGGATTCCGGTTTGTTTAATTGATAATCTCGGGACCGAAATCCTTTGGGACAATAAACCGCGGATTGAGCGTACTAAACGGATTATGTTCTCCCTAATTCAGTAAAATTCGTGTAATTCGCGAAATTCGTAGTTTATTTTTTCTTTTAATTCGTGAAGATTCGCGAGATTCGCGGTTTAATTAGTTGCGAAGCTAAGTTCTTTGCCCATGAACGGATCACCAAGACATCCTTTACACAACTTCATCCCCGGCACGGTCTTCAAACTCGCCTACCCGGTCATGTTAGGGATGATGTCTCAGGTTCTCCTTAACGTGGTGGACGCGATCATGGTCGGTCAGCTCGGTGCCGCCGCTCTGGCCGCCGCCGGGGTGGGATCAATGGTATATATGGTGGTTGTGCTTACCTTTGAGTCGTTGGGGACCGGGACCCAGATAATTGTCTCACGCCGCTGGGGAGAGAAGAACCGGGGAGCGGCCAGCGGCGCGCTCCTGAACTCGCTGATCCTCACTATTCCGGTCGGGCTGCTCCTGACCTCACTGGCGCTCTATGAGACACTTCCCTTCATCGATTTTCTGGTAAAAGACCCGGAGGTCCGTGGTCTGACCACCAACTATGTCCGGATCCGTTTTCTCTGTCTCTGCTTTTTTATGGTTGTCTCATCTTTTTTGGGATACTTTGACGGAGTCGGCAAAACCATGCTCAGGATGGGATACATGATCATAGTGGTATCTTTAAATGTTGTCCTGAATTACCTTCTCATCTTCGGGAAATTCGGCTTCCCCCGTCTCGGTGTCTCCGGCGCTGCTCTGGCAACCTCTATTAGTGTCGCGATAGGATCATTCTATGTCTTATTCCGTGTTCTCAAGGACGATACCCTCCGTCACCATCCTTTCTTCTGCAAAGCTCACATTCATCTTGAAATTATCAAAAAAATAGTCCTCTTCGCTCTCCCCAAAGGCGGACGGATGTTCTTTACCTTTACCTCCTTCCTCTTATTCATAAAGATCATCGGAATGGTCGGGGTGAAGGATCTGGCGGCCAGTAATATCCTCCTGGCTATCTTATCCTTCTCCCTGATGCCGGGGTGGGGGATCGGGATCGCCGGGGCCACTCTGGTCGGGCAATCCCTGGGAGGACAGAAGTACCTGGCCGCCCGCCACTACGGCTGGGCCTCGGTCCGATTCGGGGTATTGTTCATGGGATTATCGGGCGCCTGCTTTATCATATTCGCCCGGCCCATTCTCGCGTTATTCACCCCGGATCAGGCTGTAATCAATGTGGGATTCGTCCCCCTGATCATCCTGGGATCGGTCCAGGTCTTTGACGCCATCGGGATCATCCTCGCGGCCTGTCTGGATGGCGCCGGCGCGACCCACTGGGTAATGAAAGCTGATATTGTAATTCACTGGATACTCCTCCTCCCCCTGGCCTATCTTCTGGCCGTAGTATTGAACTGGGGATCAGCTGGAGCCTGGGCCAGTATCGGAGTGGGGATGATCCTTTACGCGATGGTCATGGTTCGGAAGTTTCGGGGTGATAGCTGGCTTAATATCGCCGCGTAATTTTTCCTTCAGAAAAATTATCGTTGAATAATCATCCCCTTCTTCCGTCAAAGAGGGGGAGAAGGAAAAATTTGACGAACCTGTCAATGTACGATATTATAATAGTTTATCTCCTCTCGTGCTAAATTGGTGTCTGAAGAGCAAATAAACTCTATAGTCCATCTTGGATGTTATTCAAAACTTGTAAATTCTTTTTTTGCGAAGCAAAAAAAGAAAAGGAGGATAATAATGAAGATCAGGAGAATTGCCCTGTCGCTTATCTGCGTTCTCTGCTTCGCGTCACTGGCGTTCGCGGCGTCAGCGGAAAATGAGGAAGCGGGGGCGGATCAATCCAGGCTTCGAGCGGCTCTCTTTGTTCAGAACCGGGCCGGGGAGATCTATGAGAACAAGATCGATGTCCTGAACGATTTAATCACCACCCGTCTGACGGAGAAAGGCTTCTCGGTCCTGGACAAACAGTACGTCGCCCAACGGTTCCGGGAAGCACGTGACCGTGACGCGGAGATGAAGAAGACGGTCGAAGCCCTGACCGGTGGGGAAGTAAACTTCACCATCGATGATGCTCTCAAGGACTCTTCCGCGCTCCGCCTGGCCCAGATGATCGGAGCCGACTACCTGATTGTAGCTTCCATCAATTCGGTCGGCCATACAACCAAGAAATTCAAGGGAAAAGAAACCCTCTACGGGGTTGATAACGAAGTAACCGACTACACCCTCCGGGTCGCTCTCAAGGTGCTGGAAGCCGGACAGGGCGGCAGCATCTATGGTGATACCGTCAAGGCTACCGAACGGATACCACAGACCGACAATCTGGAGATCCAGTCTTCGGATATCCTAAACAACCTGCTGGATGAGGCGGCGGTAGAAGTAGCCGACAATATCGGCGGCCGGGTGGAAGAGATCCGAATGGCTCGGATGGCGGTTCCCGTAGCCGTTCCCTTCACCGTCTCCGTCAACGGGATTGAAGGAGCCACCATCACCCTCGACGGGGCGGCCCTGGGCACTACCGGGGAAGGACCGGCCAATCTGGCCGCCGCTCCCGGTATCCATCTGATGAAGGTTACCCGCCAGTGGTTTACCCCCTGGGAAAAACCGATAAATATCTATGCCGACCAGAAGCTCGATATTACCCTGAAATTATCCGATGCCGGAATCGAACGATTCCAGGATCTGGAAGGTTTCAAGACCGAGATGGCTATCGCCAGGGAGCAGAGTGATGCTGACGCCTATACCAAGCGGCTGCTGGCCGAGGGAGAGAAAACAAGACTGGAAGCAAGCTATGAGAAGGTCGATACTTCTAATGTAGAACGGCTCTCCGTGGGAGACCATACTCCGCGGGTTATCGTCGAACAGGAGGGAGAATAATAATGAAGAAGAACTCAATCTTAATTAAAGCCGGATGGGCCGGGGCGATAGCCCTGCTGATGCTCCCGGCTCTCGCGCTTGGCCAGCTATCAACTGGCAAGAAAGACACCCTCTACATCGGGGGGATGAAAATACAGCCCTCGGTACGCCGGTTGGCCACCCGGGAAGGAACAACCATCGAACTGGATCGCGCGGCCGAGTCGCTGGAATCCCAGTTTATCAACGCTGTCAGTGCTACCCGGACCTTCCAGCTGGTAGATCGGAAGAGAATAAAAGAACTCCAGCTCGAGCAGGGCTTTGCCGCCGTCTCGGTTGACCCCAATGACGAATCCGGCGCCCAGACTCTGAAGATGACCGGGGCCCGGTATGCTTTTCTCCCCGAGATCGACGGCTTCGAACTCCGGACCGATACCGATACCTACACTGTGGGAAGGGAATCAATAACCAGAAAATTCTATCTCTCAGCCCTGGTCCAGATCGTCGATACCACTACGGGCGAACTGCTCCCTGATGTCCCCAGCGTTCAGCTTACCGAGGTTGAGACTGTTGAGATGGCCGGCATAGGCAGAGCACAGGGGAGCGACCGGGTCCTGGTGACCCTGGCAAAGAAAATGGCTGCCCGCCTGAGCCAGGAAGCGATCGCCATGCTCCGTCCCGCCAAAGTCCTGACCATAACCGGTGATCAGATCATGATCAACCGGGGATCGACCGCCGGCTTTATACCCGGAACTGCGCTTGAGATCTACGCCTTTCAGAACGTGGTCGATGAGGATAGCGGGGAGACCTACCGGAATGAGATCATGGTCGGACAGGCCACCGTCCAGCGGGGGGATCAGAAGAAGAGCTTCGCGCAGGTCTCCGGTGAAGATATGGGGATAGCCAAAGGCTGTATCGTTAAAGCGATCCGCCGACCGACCGGACCCACCAAAGTAGGCCCCGCCACCTGGTCCGGCGGAAAAGAAGATCTGGGGACTGAAGTGGCCCCGCACTCGGTCAGTCCCGACACCCCCGGATCAAGTTCAAGACCTTTAACCTGGTAGCATGATAATCCGACGGATCGGTCCGATCTTACGGATCAAGTCCGATCGGTCCAATCCGACCGATCCGTCGGATAAAACAAACAAAAGGAGGGAAAAAATGAAAAGAATTCAAACCATATTGAGCGGAGTCGCCATACTCATCGCGCTCCCGCTGATGATCCTCTCCGGTTGCTCATCCAGCGCTGGAATCCAGGGGTCATCCGCGATGATGGATGAAGGGGCCGGGATACAGCATAGCGAATACGTGATTGTCAACAATCCTAAAGTCGCCCGCGGCCTTCAGATCGTGGACATAGCCACCCAGTTTAAGGGTAACCTGCTGATAGCCGATGTTACGCTGGTCTCCAAATATTCCGATACCGAGGGATACCAGTATAAATTCGCCTGGTTTGATGGTGATGGGATCGAAATTGACGCGGAAGGGAATGCCTGGACCCCTTTCACAATGTACGGCAATGAGACTAAAACCTTCCGGGGCGCCGCTCCCAATCCATCCGCCAAGCAATTCAAGATCAACATCAGGCTACGCGACTAGGACCTATCGGCAAATGGTGTTAATTCTAATGTAATTACAGTAAGTTATCCCCGCCAACGGAGAGGATAACTTAAAAAGGAGGCAATTCATGGCAATATTAAGGAAATATTTTATCGGTCTTCTCGGACTCTGCGTAATCCTCGTCCTGTCGGCCGGATGCGGCTCAACCCAATACGGGGATGCCAGTAATGTCCCGGTATATGACACTGATTTTGGAGCAACCGATCTCCAGCAGATCGCCGCCAAGATGACAACCTCTCTCCTCACTTTCCCGCCGATTGTCCAGATAACTGATGAACGCCGCCCGGTTATCATGGTTGAGAGAGTTAAGAATAAGACCACTCAACATATCGATACCGAGTCGATTACCGATTCTATCCGGACCAAACTGATCCGGTCGGGAAAATTCCGGTTTCTGGATAAGAGCACTGACAGTCAGACGATAGCGGAGATAAAACGGCAGCAGGATCAGGGGTTAACCCAGCAGAGTCAGGCGGCCCAGTTCGGCACCCAGGAGGCGGCCGAATTTATCCTCACCGCCAATCTCACCGAGATCAAGCAGAAGAAAGACGAGTTCTGGAACAAGAGGACCTCAGAATACTACAAGTTCACTATGAACCTGAAGAATCTTAAAAGCGGAATTCTGGAATGGGCTGACGAGAAAGAGATAAGTAAACTACAGAAAAATCCCAGATTCTGGTACTAAGATAAGAACATAGAGCCTTCGGTACAACCTCGTAGTGCAGGACTTCAGTCCTGCCTTCGTTGGGCAGGACTGAAGTCCTGCACTACGAGCTTATTGAGATTCCGAAGCAGGAACATAGAGCCTTCGGCACAATGTTCTTGAGTGCCTAAAGTTAAAATATTCGCACCGATAGCGGAGGGGAGAACTAAATTATGAAAACTAAACTGACCTATTTTTTGGGGGCGGTCATCACTGTGGGGCTGATCGCGGCCTCACCCGGGATGAGCCAGGTCCTCCCGACCCCGGGATTCTCTCTGGGCGGCTTCTTTGATTACCGGGTCGAGAACAAAATCAACAGTGATGATCTCGCCTTTACTTTCTTTGGCGCACGACTCGGCTTCAGGGATGAACGCTGGATAGAGTTCTTCATTGATGCCGGCGGCGAGGTTATGTCCTTTGATCCCCTGGAAGACAAGACCACCGGTTGCTTCGGGGTGGGAGGAACTTTCTGGCTGATGCGCCAGCAATACGGCTACGGACCATTCGATCTCGGCCTCTTCGGGAGTGCTCATTTCGCCGATTACTCCGGTGTCAAGATCGAGGCAACCGACGAGAAGACCGATATCAAGCATTTCCGCTACCTGGGACAGCTCGTCATCCGGGCGGAAGTCAATCAGGATTTCAAGGTCTTTCTCCGCGGGGGTATCCTGGGGACAAAACTCGATCCCGATAGCGACATGGCGGATGATGACGATCTCGATGAGATCAAGCCGGCGGTAAATGTCGGGGTTGAAATCCAGTTAGTGAATAATCTGATCACGACACTGGAACTGAACTACTCCGAGAGCGTCGGCGGAGCGATCCACCTTGATTACTGGTTCTAATTTATTCCCTGCGGGAATAAATTAATGAGGTGATATCGGAGCGCTCTGCGCTTCGATATCACCTTTTTCTTGCTGGATAACTTCAGGAGAGTAAACAGCCCCCGGTGGGTTTATCCCACCGGAGCGGAAGTTTAGAAGCTAATAACCATACCCCAAAACCAAACCGGCCCCTGCCCCGGTTGAATCAACCGGGGCAGGGGAGAAAGTTCAATAGCTAGACCCTACTCGAAAAGGGTTTCGATCAGTGTTAAGCCAGGCGAAATCCTGATTACCGATTACTCATCACCGATCACTAATACCTATAAATAATGGGAATAAACAACAAGATAATAAGATTCCTCCTCCTGACCACCATCATCACCCTCTCCGGCTGCTCCAGTTATCCCGAGCGGATGGCGGTGATGAAACAGGATTTTGTCCTCGGCAACTACGAAAAAGCACTCTCCGAGATCGATGATGATGACTGCGAGGGCGGAGGGGAACAGCTCCTCTGCCTCCTCGAGCGGGCCACCATCAAGCAGAATATGGGTGACTTCGAGGGGAGCAACCGGGACTTTGAGACCGCTTATGATCTCATCCGTGACTATGAGAACCGTCCTACTGTCAGCATCCGGGATATGAGCGCCGAAGTCGGCGCCGCTCTCTACAACGAAACCACTCTTTCGTATAAAGGATATGGATATGAAAAATTTCTCATCCATATCTACATGGCTCTAAACTATCTGATGTTGGGAGACCTGGAAGGCGCGGGAGTGGAGATCCGTCGGCTTGATGAACGCCGCAAGATTGAAATTGAGGAGCATGAACGGGCGCTCCGTGACGCCGCCGAGGCCGCCCACGAGCAAAATCTCCAGGAAGATCAACTCTCGGATGTCTCAAGCCAGATAATAAAGGCTTACGGCCCGGCTTATGACCTGGCCGAGAGTGTTTCCAATCTCTACCTCTCCGCCTTCGGATCCTACCTCTCCGCCCTCCACTATGATCTGGATGGAGATTACTCGGAAGCCCTGATTGACTGCCGGAGGATAATTGCCCAGGTGCCAAACTTCGAATCCGCCCGGATCGACGCCGTCTCCTACGGAGCGGACGATATCCGCCTCCCCGCGGTTGAACTTGACCTCAACCAGAGAGGGGATCTCCTTCTCTTCTTCCAGTGCGGACTCTCCCCGGTAAAAAAGGAGATCTTTATCCCGATCCCAACCGGGGACGGCTGGTTAGCGGTTGCCTTCCCGATCTACCAGACAGTACCTACCGATCTTAAACAGGCCATTGTCTATCTTGACGGGGAAGAAGCCGGAACCACCGGAATGCTCAGTAATATCGAGGCCAAACAGATCCGAAATCTGGTCGATCAGATCCCGGTCATGATTATCCGTCAGGCTGTACGGGTCATAGTCAAAGGGGTAGTTCTCCATCAAGTAAGCAAAGAAGCTGGCGGATGGGGGGAGCTAATTATGAGCATCTATAATACCGTATCCGAACAGGCCGATCTCCGGAGCTGGTTATTGCTCCCGCAAAATATCCAGGCGCTCCGCCTATATCCTCCAATAGGCAAACACACAGTCAAAATCGATCTCCTCGGTGACAGCGGCGTTACTCTCGGGGGAGTATCCCTGGACCTGGAATTCAAGAACAACCAGACCACCCTGATCAACCTCCGGGCGATCGGCTACACCCCTTCACTCCCCAACACCCTGACCATCACCAATCAGGTCCGCACCATCCCCCGCCCCCCCCTCACCAACCGCCCTAAAACAGTATTTTAACCCGAACCCCTGCCCCCGTCATTAATCCCTTATCTAACATATAATACATGGTATAATATGTATTATAAGGAAGATGTGAGTAGAGGGTTTATCGGGGGGAAGGCGATCAGGAATTTGGGAAACGGTTCTGGGGAGTCCAGGTTACTGTGGTTGAGCCTTCCTTCCTGATATAGGTGCTGAATTTTTTCAGCAGGGTGTTAATCAGGCGGATTCTCAGGGGAGGGATTAAGAGCATGAACCCTGCCAGATCGGTCAGAAGTCCCGGAGTTAGCAGGAATAAACCGGAGGCCAGAATACAGACTCCCTCCAGGAGTCTTTTGTGAGGTAGTTTTCCTTCATTCAGATCTTGCTTTACCTGCCTGATCAGAGAGAACCCCTGCGCCCGGACGAAGATTGCCCCCAGAATACCCGTCACCAATACCAGGGTGATGGTAACTTCGGCTCCCAGGAGCTGGCCGATCTTGATCAGGATATATAGTTCCAGTAGAGGAACTACAATAAATATCAGTAATAATTTCTTGAACATCAAATTAGCCCCCATAGTCTACCCCGATAATATCGGGGGTCGGTAATTTATCCAGTAAAATCCCGGTAACAAAGCGGACAGATTGAGTGTCCTGGGTGGGGAGGCCCCAATCCTTGATCCAGCGGACCTCCCGGAGAGGATGGCCCAGGACTGGGGATTTAGCTGCTTCCCGGCAGAGCTGGTTGACCCAGAAACCGCAGGACTCAAGAGCAAATAAACGCCGGGTTGGCTGCCGGCATTCCGGACCGTCACCACACCCATTCGGGCAGACCCGGCAGGGGCCGCAGGCATACGTTTCAATAACACTGTATCCAGCTTCCCGGAGTGCTCCGGATGTCCGATCGATAAACGGGTGGACCTGCTCCTGCCGTTCATGGCCCTGATCTCCCTCCAGCTGAACGATCAGAAAAGCAACCGCCCGATTAAGCAATGCCTCTGTATCAGAAACCGGGTGGGAGTGCGGCGGGCATCCTTTCCAGTTATAGAGAATACCGGGACAGGAGGCGATAACCCCATCCGTAGTCCGGTAAGGCAGTCGGCAGAAGTCCATTATTCTTCCATCAATAACGGCGGAGACCGGCGGCATCATCCCGGCCCGAAGGGTAAATTCATCGGTCGATCTGTTATCTTTCTTCAATTCTATAAGAAGCTCACCGATCTTCGCCCGGTGCCGCTCATAAAAACTAAGAAATTCCGTCCCCGGCACCGCGTCCGATACCGCCGCAAAATCCTCCACCTGCCGTATATAATCTTCTGGCCTCATCATCTTTCTATCTCTCCCTTCCGGGCGATGGCGATACATATTACAAGTCCGCCTATCAGGACGGCTGACGCCAGACCGGAGAAGATGGAGGTAGTCAGGGGGGCAGTGGCGGGAAGAATCAGCCAGGTGACTAACGAAACAATTAAACCGCCGCCGATCAATATAAGCACCGTCCAGAGACGGGCCAGGAGGAAGGCGATGACGAAGAGTAAGGCAAAACTGGCCGGGGCGATCCAGAGGTAGCGGTCAAAATCGGTACCGCTCGCTCCGTAAAGGCTCCCCCTGGTCATCTCGGCAAGGAAGTTGGTGAAGATCAGATATGCCAGCACCAGCGGAGTGATTATCTTAATACAGAGTTCCCACCAGCCC
Source organism: uncultured bacterium (assembly GCA_937885075.1). Classification (GTDB taxonomy): domain Bacteria; phylum Auribacterota; class Erginobacteria; order Erginobacterales; family Erginobacteraceae; genus CAKZYZ01. Next base: position 11,334 of record CAKZYZ010000031.1, read on the forward strand.
CAGAGCTTGATCTCCGAGACCCGGTTGATGTAGTCCCGCAGATCATCGGTCTTGAAAAAATACCCGACAATTATGCACTGCAAGAGTCCCACGATGACCAGGCCGTAATCATTGGCCCAGTGGTCGAAGATATCGAGCCAATGAATCCCGGCCCGAGACGCGAAGAAGATGATCCCCACCGCGAGAGAGAGAACGCAGACGGCGGCGGTAAGAAACTTCTGACTGAGAAAGTGATAGCGGTCACGCAGACCGGTCGTAATCCCTTCGATCAGAGAGAAGAGGGAGTCAATCCCTAAAAAGAGGAGCATCACGAAGAAGAGAACCCCGATCAGGGGCGGCCAGAGCCACCCGAACTGACCCATCTGGGCAACCGCGGTCGGGTAGGTAACAAATACCAGACCCGGGCCGGCGGCAATAACCTCACTCACATCTACACCGCCTTTCTGATAAGCGAGAAACCCTAAAACACTGAAGACCACGAAACCGGCCAGGAAACTAGTCGCGCAGTTGGCGAAACTGGTAATAAAGGCATTGTTGGTAATATCGCTATCCCGAGGCATGTAACTGGCATAAGCGATCATTACCCCGAAACCAAGCGTAAGAGAGAAGAATATCTGTCCGTAGGCGGCCAGCCAGGTAGCGGGATCTTTCAGAGCTTCAAAGTTTGGGGTCAGATAGTAGATGATCCCTGATGAAGCTCCCGGCAGTGTCACTCCTCTCACCGCCAGAATTACCAGAACAATTATCGGAAGCGGTACGGTCAGCATAACCACTTTTCCGACCCGCCGCACTCCCCGGCAGAGAATGAGATAGACAGCAGTCCAGGTCACCGCCAACCCCGCGATCAGAGGCCAGACCAGCTGCCACATTTCGGATGCCTTGGAGCTGTGGTTCCGGATAGTCTCGGTAAAGAAAGTCGCCTCAGGGGTCCCGGTTAATCCGGATGGGGCGGCCGACCAGGCCATCTCTCCACCGGCAAATATCCCCTTGAACGCGTAGATCAGATACTCCACCGAGTAAGCCATAATGATCGCGTAATAGATGGATATCACTAACCCAATCAGCAGAGCAAACCAGCCCACCCACTCGGTATGCTTGTTGATCCGGGAGAGAGCCTTCGGCGCCGACCCCTGCATCATCTGCCCGATCCCATATTCCAGAATCATCAAGGGGATACCGGCGGTCAAGAGCGCCACGAAATAGGGGATAAAGAAGGCGCCGCCGCCGTGTTTATAACAGGTTACCGGAAAGCGCCAGACATTGCCCAGGCCGACGGCACTCCCGATCGCCGCCATCACGAAAGCGGTCCGGCTATTCCAGCGATCTCTTCCCGGCATGATATTTTCCTGATGGCTTTTAGAACTTAGCTTCGTAACTAATTAAACCACGAATCTCGCGAATCTTCACGAATTAAAAGAAAAAAAATGAACTACGAATTTCGCGAATTACACGAATTTTACTGAATTAGGGAGAATATAATCCGTTTAACCCGCGGTTAAACAGTCTTCAACGGACTTTAACGTCTTTTTTCTTTAACATTCTTTGTTTTTAACGATAACGCCGAAGGCGTTATATCCTATATGGCCTTTACCTTCCCGAATG
>CAKZYZ010000032.1 GCA_937885075.1 uncultured bacterium
TCAGCTAGCAGTAGTTAATTGTTTGTTTTTTTTTTTTTTTCAAGCAGAAGACGGCATACGAGATATATCAGTGTGACTGGAGTTCAGACGTGTGCTCTTCCGATCTTGATCCGGGACCCGTTCTTCAACTCCTCCTCCAGAACCTCCCACCTGCTATCCCTGCCGATCAGATGAAAATCCGGAATCTGATCGGCCAACCGGGGAAGCGCGTCATAATCGTGATTGCCCGCGACGGCAAAAACCGGAATGCCGGCGGCCAGAAGTTTCTCCACCCCCCACTTCAGATGCCCATAGGCTTCAAACCGGTCCTGCGCGTTCTCCACCACATCACCGGCCAGCAGGACAGCATCGACATCATTCTCAACCGCCCAGCGGCATGCCGCCCGCCAGGTCGCCGTCGGTGTCAGAGCAGCCGGATCAATTTCATAGTCAGCCATCTCCAGCGGCAGTTTCCCGCTCCGACGACCCAGATGAATATCGCCGATACATAATATCTCTGATTTCATAGTAGAACTAATTCCTCACTTATCTCGGGCAACTTATTTAACCGCGGATTAGCCGGATTATGCTGATCAAAAGAAAAAATAATCCACTTAATCCGCGGTTTATTTGAATCCCACAGCAAAGTCTTATGCAAATCCATGTTCCCGTTCCAGCATCTCATAATAATCGATGATGGTACGGACATATTGCCGTTTTTCGGTGTATGCTCCCGGAAAAAAACATCGCTTGAATCCGTAAATTATATGGTCTTTCAGCTCTTTGGGGCTGATGGCAAAGTTATCTACTGCCAGCCCGATCTCCCGGGTTACAGTGGTCTTACTCATCAGCCGGTTATCGGTACAGAATGTGGTACTGAGCCGGGCCTCTTTCATCTTCCGAAACTGATGGTGGCCCATATCCTTGATCGCCGGATTGGTCTGCAGGTTGCTGGTCAGGCAGACCTCAATCGTAATCCGTTTATCCGCGATATAGCGGCTCAGGTCCTGAACATATTTCTCTTTATCTATTATCTCGGGGGTGGTGATCCGAGCCGTATCAAAAAGGTAATAGCCATGCCCGAGCCGTTCAGCATAGAGATCGGTGATGGCCTGAAAGATAGATTCCGGTCCGTAGGCCTCACCGGCATGAACGGTCTTATGGAGAAAGTTCTTCTGCGCGAAATGAAACGCCTTCCAATGATCGTCGGCCGGAAAGCCATGCTCCGGACCGGCCAGATCGAAACCAACGATGGGGATTCCCAATCTATCCCGAACTTCCACCACCCCCTGAACCAGTTCATAGGAGGCCAGACCAAAGTTCCGTTTCGGTTTGGAGAAGGGATGCGCGTCCAGAAAGACATTGTAATATTCCGACATCCGCCCGAATGAACGGAGCGCGCAGGCGATAATCCCGTAGACAAACCGGGGTTCCTGCCCATCTAAAACGGTGGGACTATTATTAAATTCCCGGGCCGCCCGCTCCATTCCCTTATTCACGCTGACCATTACCCCCTCCAGGTCCATCCGGCTATTCATATGGAGCTGAGGGGCAAAGCGGACTTCCACATAACGAACTCCCTCATTCTGATTATCCCGCGCGAACTCATAGGCAATCCGCTCCAGATTTTCCGGGGTCTGCATTGCCTGCACCGTATATTGAAATCCGGCCAGATATTCTTCCAGGCTCTCATAATTATCCTTGAATACAGTTTCATAAAGTCCTTCCGGGGTGAACGAAGGGAGCGAAATATTATCTTTCCGGGCTATCTCAATCAAAGTCGGCACCCGGAGTGAACCATCCAGATGGACATGAAGATCGGATTTAGGTGCTTGTTCTATGAATTTTTTTGTAATCATGGTATTATTCCTTTATAACTCAGCTTCACAACTTATTAACCGCGGATTCCTGTCCCGAAGAAAGCGGGGAAACGGATTATGCTGATTAGAGAAAAAACAATCCAGGAAATACGAGGTTTATTAAAATATCGAAGCATTAAGTTAACTACGCTGTTTCCCCTCAGTTTCCCGGGGGGATGCTAATTTCGTTTTGAAGAACGAATTAAGTTTATAATTTATTTACAATGTCATCTCAATACTTACCATAATTTATTTTTCCTAAAAAAAATAAATTAGTTGCGAAAGAAGACCCGGGTTTTTTTAGGGATCGCGTTAGCCTTTATGCTGGTGCCGGGAACAATCGAACCGTTTGAGAGGCGATAGAAGGTATCCGGCAGATTCCAGCGCGGCCCGCAGATATCAAAGGCGCTTCTTCTGGCGGTAATATAGCCGCCGTCAGTATATCCTACCAGTATTCCCGTCTTCCCCGGTATGGATGCCAGTTCTTTCGCTTTCAACTCATCACCGCGCCGGACCCGGCCATCCGGAAAGAAATAGACCGTTGTCCGGCTGCTGCATTCATCACCGGCAATCACCCGGGCGGTCTTGCCATCCCGGCCGATGCGCTGGATAATCTCCGTTTCATTCTCCCGCTGGCTTTCTCCCAGGAAGACCCTGGTCCCGGCCAGAATGTTATTCCAGGCCGTGATCTGATTTCCCCGGAGCTCCTTCCCATCGGGAAACCGGTAGGTAACGCTGGAACTGTTATACCTCTCCCGGGCGATATCCCAGGCCGAACGGCCGGATGAGATAATATTGGCCTTATCGGTGGTAAACCTCCCTACCGCGGTCTTAACTTCCCGCTCCCGGCCGTAGAGGACCTTAGCCAGATAAGGATCGCCCACCACCAGTCTCCCCGCTTTTACATCAGGATCAAACCGGGGTTTCTTATCCAGCCCCAACTTCTTCCGGACCGAGTCACGCGCGAAGAGCATCCCGCACCTCTTCCGCCCTCGGTGGGAGCGCTTATGCCAGCGGTTAGGCGCCCCGTAGGCAATCATGGAGTGCGAGAGGACCCGGCTATCCGGAATATTATAGATCGATTGCAACTGCTGGAGAAGTTCCCGGAGAGCTTTGTACTGCGCGTTGGTGATGCTTTTATTATGATATCCGACCACCTCTATCCCCAGTGAAGAGTTGTCAATGTTAGTTCTCCCCCTCCACATGGATCGCCCGGCATGGAAAGCGACCCGCTCCTTGCGGATGATCCGGTAGATATGCCCATCGGTATTGACAAAATAATGTGCTTCACCGTTTTTCCGTACTTTCCGGAGCGAACCCTTAGCCGCGCCCTCGGTAGTATGGAGGATGATATAATCAGTCCGGGTCCGGGGCGGACGCTCACAATTCCTCGGACTATAATAACTGGTTATCTCTAATCCGGATGCCGACCCGCAAAAGAACCAGATCAGAACCAAAACCAAAACTATTGTTTGTAAACTTCTCTTCATCTCGGTACTATATTTATCAAATAATATTCAATCCCGCATCTTATTTTTCTTATTTTTTCTACGAAAAAATAAGATTATGCAAGCATTGTGACAAGATTTGAGGTATAGTTTTAGAATAAATTCGTGTAATTCGTAGTTCAATTTATTTGCCCAAGCGAAACGAGGGCTAAGTTACAAAAGGAGGATAGTGATGATCGATCTTATAAAGAAAACCATGTACCTGGGTGTAGGCCTGGCCTACATGACCAAAGAGAAGGTGGAAGAGATATCCCAGGAATTGATAAAAAAGGGTGAACTCTCCGCGACGGATGGAAAGGAATTTATTGATGACCTGACGAAGAAGTCGGAAGAAGCCCGCAAGGCCATGGAGACACGGGTAGATAAGATCGTCAAAAGTTCTCTGGCTCGAATGAAGATAGCCACTCTGGATGATCTCTCCGCCCTGGAGAAGAGAATCGCGGAACTGGAAGAGAAACCGAAATCTGCCGGGACAGAGTAGTTTTTCAGAATTTTCTCCCGAAATCCTTCGGGATCCCGGTTTGTTTAATTGATAATATCGGGACCGAAATCCTTCGGGATCCCGGTTGTCTTAATTGATATTACCGGGACAATAACCCCTAAGGAAAGCAGGAAGGCAGGAGAGTGATTACTTTAAATTCTCCTGATTTCCTGCTTTCCTTAGAGGAAGAGTTGCCCGGGCACAGCGAGAGCTAAGTTCCT
>CAKZYZ010000033.1 GCA_937885075.1 uncultured bacterium
ACTACGTATGTGCATATTTGTATAACTACAACTGACATAATTTTATGTAATTTGTTACATATTTTGTTTTTTTTTTTTTAATGATACGGCGACCACCGAGATCTACACTCTTTCCCTACACGACGCTCTTCCGATCTCCAATGATTTGATTTTATCTTTCCCCAATTAGCGGTTCGGGGGGCCACGAAAAAATTCCTTATGATAATGGATATCATTATTTCGATGCGGCCTCAGCAGTGGCTGAAGAATACCTTTGTCTTCGCGGCCCTGGTCTTCTCCCGTCAGTATCTGGATGGGGAGAAGGTGCTGATATCACTGGCGGTCTTTGTTATCTTCTCACTGCTCTCCGGATCGGTTTATCTGGTTAACGATGTGGTGGATAGAGAGGAGGACCGGAAACACAGCGCCAAGAGCGCCCGCCCGATCGCGGCCGGTCGATTGTCTCCGTCGATAGCGCTCTCCGCGGCCGTGATCTTACCACTCCCCGCTCTGGCCGGAGCTTTTCTGATTGAGCCCGCTCTGGGAGTGATCTCTCTGGGATATCTTCTTTTAATCACCGCCTACTCTCTGGCCTTGAAGAGAGTCGTCATCGTGGATGTTCTGGTTATCGCCTTCGGTTTTATTCTCCGGGTTCTGGCTGGAGGTGTCGCGATCGAGGTTCCAATCTCGGAATGGCTCTTTATCTGTACTTTTCTTCTGGCTCTCTTTCTGGCATTGAGCAAACGGAGGCATGAATTGGTGATGCTGGGGGGAGAAGTATCCGGACATCGAAAAACGCTCTCAGAATATTCCGCCACCCTTCTCGATCAGATGATCGCGGTTGTTACTTCATCCACGGTGATGGCCTACAGCCTTTACACACTCGCGCCGCGGACTCAGATCGAAGTCAGCCCCCGGCTCTATTACAGCATCCCATTTGTTATCTACGGAATATTTCGTTATCTATATCTGATACACCGTAAAGCCGAGGGGGGGGAGCCGGGCCGGACTCTCTTTTCCGACCGCCCGCTGCTGGTTGATCTCCTTCTCTGGGTGCTGGCGATCATACTTATTCTCCGATTTTGCCCTGCTGGTGGTTAAATTATAATGGCCACTAAGACACTAAGGCACAAAGGAAAGGATTCGGTGTAAATCAAGATTTAATATCTTAGAGCCTTTGTGACGGATTTATGGAAATGCCGAAAAAGATAAAAATACTCATTCCTCTCGCGGCCTGCCTGATCGGGGTGCTGGTCTGGGGGTTGTATTTCACCTACCAGTATAACCCGGACCAGGGGTTGAATGTAAGTGACGCGATCACCACTATAGATCTGGCTCAGGTGGCTCTCCGGGTGTCGGAGGGAAAGGGGTTTACTACTAGTTTCATCCGTCCGGTCAGCCTCCGGTTCAGTTCAGCGACTATCAATCATCCGGAATTGACCCATCCCCCCCTCTATATATTGGTTCTGGCCGGCGCGATCAAACTGGCCGGCGCCCGGGATATAACATTGGTGGCCGTCTCTATCTTCTTCTTCTGGGCCGCCGTCCCCTGGATCTGGTTTTTCAGCCGGAAGTTTTTTGATGATTATACGGCAGGAATAGCGATTCTTTTATATTGCATCAACCCCATCATGCTCCGGGTGAGTATTAACGGAAGCCCGGTACTCTTTACCATCTTCCTTTTCTTCCTCTTCTTCTATTGTCTCTATCGGAGTAATTCCACTTCATGGTTCTGGCCGGTGGCGGCGGGGTTGACGGTAGGATTGGCTTATCTGACCCGTTACAGCTATGGGCTCTGGCTTTTTCCGGGGATATTCTATCTGGTCCTCGAATCACGATCACACCGTCCGCGCCGGATTATTCTCTTTGTCGGCGCGGCGATCCTGGCAATTCTACCCTGGCTGATCAGGAACTGGGTGGTGACCGGGAGTCCTTTCTTCACCCTGGAGGGTTTTAAGCCGGGGATGTTCACCGACCCCCGCCCCGGATATATTCTCTGGAGGGGATTTTCCGCTCAGTCCTTGATGCTCCCGGGAAAGTTTTTCGTCATCAGCAAGAAGTTTCTCCTCGGTCTCCGCGACAGTTACCTTCGGGTACTCCTGATAACCGGAAATTTTGCCGGGGTCTTCGCCTTGATGACTGTGGTCTACCGGTTCCGCGATCGAAAGTTTGATCTGCTCAAGTATGTAATGTTTCTGATTCTGATACTGGAATGCGGATATCTCAGTCTTTTCCGTCCGGCCGGACAGGGGACAGCCGTTGTGATTCCATGGGCTGTCCTGGCGGGCGGGGCTTTCTTTATTCATCTCATAACCCGGCTGGAGCGCCGCCCGGTCCTGACCCGGACTCTAGCGGTAATCTTCTTTCTTCTCCTCTGCGTAATCCCGATCTCGGATAAACTGGGGCCGAGACTGGTATCCCGGGTCCGGATCTATAATGTTGAAAATATCAGGTCGGTCTGTGAGTCTATTCCTCCCGGATCAATGCTGGTATCGGATGTCCCCTGGGCGGTGGCCTGGTATGGGAGGACGCCATCTCTCTGGCTCCCCTACCGGATCGAAGATTATGAAGAGATCCGTATCTACCGAAAGCCCGATGTCGCCGGGTTCTATCTCACTCCATTCTACCTGAATACCTTCTATCCGCCTCAGGAGAGAAGTCCGGACTGGAGAAAGGTATATCAGACCGGCTGGATCCCCGGAGGTTGGGGGTTGGAGCATAAGACAGTCCTTCCGGATAATCACATATTTCTGTCCCGAAATATTTTTACTCCGTAAAAATATCTGTAAGTCCATAGGGACGAGAATATTCCGATGAAGGCACCGAAGAGTACATCGCTGGGGTAATGGGCGGTCACAACCACCCGGCTGGCCCCGATCAGGATAGCGATAGATATAAAGAGAGGGGTGAAGCGCCGGAAGAGAAGAGATAAAGCTGTCAGAACCGAGAAAGCCCGCAAGGTATGGCCGGATGGTGAGGAGTTCTGGGCCCATTCAGTGGCAAAGAATGTCAGTCCATACTGATTATGGTCGAAGAGCATCACCGGACGGTGGCGGCCAATCAGGAACTTAAAACCCTCGCCGACAATCAGCGCGATGGAGCAGCTCACACAGATGAAGAGAAGGTTCCGGATCCAGCGTCTCTTCAGGCCGGGATCTATAATAATGACCAGAAGCAGACCGCCGGCTATCAGGAGTTTAATATACTCCCCTGTAGCCGCGGTAGAGACCGCCGTGCCCCATTGAACAAGCCCGGTATCTGAACAGGTATCATACACCCAGAGATCGATCGCCCGGTCGAAGAATAAAAATAGCGCCAGGTAAATAATCACTACTATTATCGCGGCAATCAGCGTTTTCTTCAGCAGATCATCCATGCTTATCTTCCCCTTAATGCGTTATCATGAAATAATTTTTTTTAATCGTCGTAGTTCCTCTCCTCTGTAAATGTGATAAGATAATAACATATATTTTAAAACAAAATTAATTTTACGGAGAAAAAATTAAATGAAGAAGAAATCAGCCGTACTGGTTTTATTAATAATCAACATTGCCGTTATCTCAACTCTTCCGGACAACGGTTTACCCGATCAGGCTGATTCTTCCGCCGGTAATGATCTGCGGACGGTCGTAGAGGGTGGTAACAGGTTTGCCCTGGAACTCTACCAGAGGCTCTCCCGGAGCGAAGGAAATCTCTTCTTCTCCCCGATGAGCATCGATACCGCGCTGGCCATGACCTATCCCGGAGCGGCCGGTTCAACCGCTGCCCAGATATCCAGTGTCCTGGGGCTGCCCCCGTCAGGAGAGAAGTCCACGGCGGGCTTCTCCGCGCTTCTATCTCAACTGAACCATCCCCGGAGTTTCAACGATCAGACGGCGTATGACCTGATCGTTGCCAACGCTCTCTGGGGGCAGGAGGGTTACCCATTTAAGCCGGAATATATTAGCTTGCTCTCGACCGGTTACGGGGCGGTTTTTAAGGATACGGACTTCCGCGAGAGTGAGGCGGCTCGGAAAGATATCAATGACTGGGTGGCGGAGAAAACCCGGGATAAGATCAAGGATCTGGTTCCTCCGGGCATCCTCAACGCTCTCACCCGCCTGGTGCTTGTCAATGCCATCTATTTCAAGAGTAACTGGCAGAACCGGTTCGAGGAGAATGGGACCAAAAAAGAACCCTTCCATCTGTCGGCTGGAGATCCGGTTGACGTGCCTATGATGCGCCAGCAGCACCGTTTCGGCTACATGGAGAATAGTGATCTGCAGATGATCGAGCTGCCCTATACCTGGAACGATCTCTCCATGCTGGTACTCCTCCCCGGGAAAGCCGATGATCTGGCATCGCTCGAAGCAAAACTGTCGACTGAAAATCTGGCATCATGGCAGAGATTACTATCCACGCGCCTGGTCGAACTCTTACTCCCTAAGTTTACTTTCACCAGCGAGTTCCGGCTCTCCGATCCCCTGAAAGAGATAGGGATGATCGACGCGTTTGATCCAGAGAAAGCTGACTTTTCCGGGATCGCCGATGGTAGGGAGAGAATATTCATCTCCGATGTTCTCCATAAGGCGTTTGTAGCGGTAGATGAGAAAGGGACCGAGGCGGCCGCCGCCACGGCCGTGGTTATAGCCCGTTCTTCCATGCCGGAACCGGAAGAGCCGGTAACCTTCAGGGCTGATCATCCCTTCATATTCTTAATCCGACAGAACCAGACCGGGATTATCCTGTTTATCGGGCGGGTTGTAAACCCGCTTTTATGAGTATAACTCCAAAGATTGAATATATATTTCGGGGAAACTGTTCGATTGCTCATCCCCCGGCGATTATAACGGGGATGGAACCGGGTGCTTATATTTTTACGAAGTAAGAATAATCAATAATCAGCGACGGCGTCAGCTTCCCCCAGAGGCTCATCGATAATCTTTGCTCTGGCTCCCCTGGTGAAAGAAAGGAGAAAGATTATCAGCGCCAGGGCGAGATATCCCGCGGTAAAATTATACGCGGCCTCTCTCGCGACCGGCTCAGTTAGAGTCCAGGGCAGGTACATCCGGCCGTCAATGGTGGCGGAATGGATCACTCCGAAGAATGACAGAACAGCCAGTATCGCCAGATAGGCGGAACAGGCCTTTAATCGTCGGTCGATCATCTCGACCAGAAAAGCTCCCCAGAGCATCCCGGTCAGAATAAATCCGTTGCCCAGAGCGAACGTCACCAGCGTGTTGGGAATTGTCTGTCCCGCTTTCATGCAGATCTCTTTCAGATGGTTGGCGGGGATCAGGACCGTATTATCAAACTCGATTGAGAGGAGTCGACCGATAGTCGGCATCATGGCCAGCATAACCGCCGGGGAGTGTCTTTTCGGACAGGCGAAGAATGCCTGGGAGACTATATCCATCGCGACAAAGATCAAGATCGGAGCCAGGACCGCGGCCGGGATCAGAGCGACGAAGAAGGAGATGTAGCCCAGGCAGCCTCCCAGCCCGAAAAAGAGACCGGTCAACAGGGTATACCCGGCCCGGGCCCCCATCCGCTTATAGGCCGGCTGGCCGATATAGGGAGTGGACTGGGCCACCCCGCCAAAGAGACCCGCGACCAGTGTGGAGCAGGCTTCAGTGAGAAGAATGCTCCGGGTCTTATAATCATCCCCGGCCACCCGGGCGCTCTCGGTTACATTGATCCCGCCGATCACGGTCAATAAGGCGAAGGGGATGGCGATTGAGATATATTTAAGCGCGGGGATAAAGCCTTTTACGAAATCAAGTGTAGGGAGAGGAAACGCCGGGTGCAGCTTTAGAGCCGGGGCGGAATAATTCCCGGGATCATGCGGAGGAAGACGACATCGGATGGGAAACCGAAACCATATATCAGGATCGCGGCCAGGATTGCCAGGATAGCCATACTATCGGCGATCAGCCCGAAGAAGCCGTTGATGTCTCCCATCTCGAACCACTTATATTTCTTCATAGTATTCTTCCTCCCCTAGAACTTGGCCCTCGCTGCGCTCGGGCAACTTTTCCTCTAAGGAAAGTAGGAAATCAGGAGAATTTAAAGTAATCCCCCTCCTGCCTTCCTGCTTTCCTTAGAGGTTATTGTCCCGAGACTTCATATGAAACAACTCGGGATCCCGATGGATATCGGGAAACTTCCGAAGCAGTAAATTAGTGCCTTCGGCACCAATTTAGTTTTGAACCAGGACCATAACTATCCGGCTAAAGCGATATCCGGAGATATTAACATAATCTATGTGGTTCTGGTTAAGGATAATTTTAAATAATATAAAATATACGGGAAACGTAAGGTTTCAGTGAACTCCGTTGCCCCGTGCTCGTAGAGGCGACCTTCAGGTCGCCATCGTGTGGCAGCCTAAAGGCAGCCTCTACGAGAGGCCGGGGTTTACTAAAAGCTTACCGTGAAACAGTATAAAGTGATACTATCGCAATAGTATTACTAATTAAAGTTCACTCACACAAAAGGACCGGGACCCCAAATGAAAAATCAAATTGAAGTATATTCAAAAGAGTGGTGTCCATATTGCCTTAAGGCGAAGGCGCTTCTGAAATCCAAAGACCTGGATTATTCTGTTCTGGATGTTACATCCGATAGGAAGCTCGAAGATGAGATGATTGAAAGATCTCATCGCCGGACCGTTCCCCAGATCTTTATCAACGGCAACTCCATCGGAGGATACGATGAGATCTCCCGGCTCAACGCCACCGGGGAACTGGACCAGCTGCTGGGGTTAACCGCTCCGGAAACACCGATTAAATTATATGATCTGGTGATTATTGGTGCCGGCCCGGCCGGGTTCTCGGCCGCTATATATGCCGCCCGCAAGAATCTCTCTACCCTTATGATCGCGCTGGATCTGGGCGGCCAGGTCGGGACCACCAATGAGATCAGCAACTACCCTGGAATGGAAGAGGTAACCGGGCCCGGGCTGGTGGAGAAGCTGATCGCTCACGCGGAGCAATATGACATCGAAAAGTTGATCGGGGAACGGGTGAACTCGATCCACATGCAAGGCTGTTGCAAAATCATCAAGACTGATTCCGAGAAAGAGATCCCGGCCCGGGCGGTGATCATCGCCTCCGGGGCATTCAAGCGGAAGCTCAATATCCCGGGGGAGGAGAAACTGGCCGGCCGGGGGGTGGTGTACTGCTCCACCTGCGATGGCCCGCTCTTCCGGGATCAGACGGTGGCGGTAATCGGTTCCGGAAACTCTGGCCTGGAAGCGGCTATCGAGATGGCCGGGATCGCGGAGAAGGTCTATCTGGTCTCAATGGAGGGCTGGACCGGGGACCAAATTCTTCAGGATAAGGCCGCCGCGTCGGATCGGATTATCCCGTATAAATTTCATGCCCCCACCGAGATCCACGGTGCCGACCGGGTAGAGGGATTGACGATCAAGGATATTAAGACCGGAGAGAGCCGGCGATTGGAGGTTGGCGGTGTCTTGATAGAGGTTGGTCTTGCTCCCAACAGCTGTTTTATCCTCGATCTGGTAGAGACCAACCAGAGGGGAGAGATCCGGGTCGACCGGGATGGAAACACCGGGGTGAACGGGATATTCGCGGCCGGGGATGTTACCGATACCCGGTTCAAGCAGATCATCATCTCGGCCGGCGACGGCGCCCGGGCCGCTCTGTCGGTCTTTGATTATTTGATGAAGCAGGTGTAGCGGTTCTGTTCCTTTGTGGTAATTCCAGTACCCGGCGGCAACCAATTCCTGCGCCGGAGACACGCATCTTTCTGGCGCGTAGTTATATGTATATTTCGTCTTGAAGACTAAGTTAATATTTTACGCGGCTATCTTATTGGTAATCGCCGGGGTTATTGTTTTTGCAATAATTCATTGGAGAACCCGGCTCCCCCAGCCGGATGTCGTGGTACTGGTTACCATTGACACGCTCCGGGCCGATCATCTTGGGTGCTATGGCTATCCGAGAAGGACCTCGCCCTTCCTCGATCGTCTGGCGGCAAATGGAGTTCTCTTCCTTAACGCATTCTCTTCCAGTTCGCATACCACACCAGCCCATGCCTCAATTTTTACTTCCCTTTATCCTGTGCAGCATAAGGCTCTAATGAACGGGACCAGCCTTCCTGAAGCAGTCCTGACAATGGCAGAGATATTTAATAAGGCCGGGTATGAGACCGCCGGATTCTTCAGCGTAAACTATCTGGAAGGCATCGGTCAGGGATTTGATACTTTTGACTGGGCGACCGACAAATCGAACTATTATACCCGCACTGCGGACCGCACCGTGGATAATGTAATCGAATGGTTACATCAAAAGAAACCAACCAACCGACTTTTCCTCTGGATCCATTTTTTTGATGTCCACGCGCCTTATGAACCGCCCCCTGACCTTACCCGGGAGATGGTACTGGAGTCAGAAGCAGAGAAAAAAGAGTTTATCGATTTTCTTGCCGAGAACCACCGGATTCCACTGGACTTCTATAAAGATGAGAAGAGTCTGCTCAATACTTTTAACAGCTACGATGCTGAAATTGCCTTTGTCGATAGAGAGCTGGAACGTCTCTGGAATATATTGGAAGAGAAGGGGCTGAATAATAACGCTCTCTGGATTATTACTTCCGATCATGGAGAAGGCCTGGGGAACCATCATTATATCGAACATAGCAAGAAGATTTATAATGAGCAACTGCACGTGCCCCTGATAATCAGCCACGGTGGGGGAAAAATAAAACCGGGCAGTGTGGATGCTCTGGTCAGGCATGTCGATATCCTCCCCACCCTGACCGAGTTGTTGGGATTTCCTTTGAAGACCCGGTCAAAGTTTATCCAGGGAGATTCCCTTTCTCCTCTAATCGAGAGAGATTCCGGCCAGTCTCCAGGCCGATATTCCTTCTCACAACGGAGACCTCGCGGCCCACGGAAGAGAGGGTGGGAACCTGGAAAACACTATTCCTTGCAGGACCAGAACTACAAATATATCTTTCACTCCGAAGGAGAGGACGAGTTCTATCACCTGGCTAATGACCCTTTCGAGGCCATAAACCTGATCGATGTTCCTTCCCGGGAAAAAGATAAGATGAGAGATACTCTTCAGCAATACTATAGTCGGCTCCTCTCAGAATCTAACTTTAGCTATCAGACAGGTATTAAGCCTAAATACATCAAGACCCTGAAATCGCTCGGTTATCTTTAAGGGGAAAAACAACTCCGGGGACGGGCCGACCACTTCTCGATCTCATCCCGGGTGAGTTCGATCGCCTCTTTCTCACGGGTAATCAATGGTTGGGCCGACTCCGGTCCCCGGGTCTGGATGGTCCGGCCGATGATGCGGCTTTAGACGGCAAATTCCGAAGCAGGAACTTAGCCTTCCCATCCTTTGGTGATCTTCCGGACTTCAATGAGATAGATGTCCAGTTTATATCTGTCGGTGATCCTGCCCTCCGCTCTCTTTACTTTTGCTTTGGGCTGTTTGACAGTCCCGACAATAGTTATCCGCTCTCCCTTTTTTAGCTCTCCCACCAGTTTTTCGTTGGCGGCAGACCTCCTCATAAAACAAGGCATCCCGGAGTTTTTGGCGCCGAAGCTGATATACTTCTGGCTGGTATATCCGGAGGCGGTCAGGGCGGGGGGAATCCCGGCTTTGAGGTTAATAAAGACATCCTTCATGGTTATCGATGAATTTTTGTACTTGGCCGGACTTATCTTAAGTTCATTGGACTCCACAACTCTCTGGGCATATAACATACCCCCGGCACAGAAACATCCTATTATTACCAACGCGACAAACTTCTTCATTCTTCCCTCCCTGGTTATAAGTTAGCGCGAAGCGCTAACTTAGTTCTGAGAATGGATCTTACTGATCGGCTTTAAGAGAATTAGTCGTCGGTCAGAAGGTGTAACACGTTCTCCTGAGTAAAAATATTCATATCGGCCGGCCGCTCGAGAAAAGGTGTCACATCCTGTTCAACGATTTTCCAATCCGCCGTCTCCACCACCCGAAAGAGTCGCATTCTCCAATCATTTTCTGAAGGAAAAGATTCTTCCCATCCGGCCTGTCGGAGACCATTACGAAGAAGATTAAAATTTGGCGAGAGGCCGGGCCAACGGGAAAGATACCAACCAAGATCGAAGAAATCGCGACCCTTCATATAACTTCTGCACAGAAGCGCGTTGAGCTTACCGGCAAATAAAGAGGGCAGGTCGTAGGTGGCATAGGCCAGGGGAAAATAAATATCACTGATATGCGTGGCGGGGACGGCCCCTTCGGGAGGTCGGGTGTCGATATCGATCTTTATTGACAATTTCTGGTTGCGATGAGGAGAAATCCCCGCCTCATACATAATACCGACGAACCCGATCATCGCGTATTGGACCGTCTTGCTGGCATTGTACTTGATGGTGACATCGTATCCCGAGATCTCCAGTTCCCGCTTTAGCTTCAACATCCCGCGCTCGAAGGGATATAACTTTCCCCCGGTCACTGAAAAATCCAGGTCCTCCGAGAAACGGGGAATCCGGTAGAGAAATCGCAGGGCGGTACCTCCAACGAAGGCACAAAGATCAAAGAAACCGTCATCGAACAGAATTCTCAGTACGTAAGCCTGAAGATATTCCCGCAGGAAGTTTAATTTTTCGTTGTATCCGGTCCTGGAGGAGGCTACTTGAAGCGCATAATCTTTCATAACTCTTTCTCCGCGGAGGCGACTTCTTCAAGGTGTTCCCGGATAGCATAGGCAGCCTTGATGATCCTCGGTTTTTCAAACCGCCGAGCATATTCGAGAAGGCGGTCAAGATTGAACTTTTCAACATTTTGCAGTCGCAGTTCCCGGATGTAGCCGGGGGGAAGTTTTCTCCGGTATAGATAAACCAGGTCGAGCAGCGCCTTCTCGGGAGAAGCGATCAGTGCGGTCTGACCGCGCACAGTATGGCCTTCGTATCCCCAGAAGAGGGAAGAATCGATGTGCCGGTAAGAGAAGGTTCCAACCGGGCAAATAAACGATGCCTGCCGCTTCGGCGTAACGGCCGTGTAGACCGGCACTGCCTCCGGGATACAGTTATGATATTCGAGCGCCTTTTCCAGGCTGAGATATGAAGGCCTTTTGAGTAGCGAGGTGAGATAGGGATCCCATAGTTCGATCCTGCGGTAGGGCTCAGCCAGCAGGTAAACACCGCGTTTTACCTTTATAATTTTCCCGGCCTGCTCCCATCGCCCGAGATGTACCTGAAGTGAGGATGGGCGCGGAAATCCGGTTAACAGAATCCTGGACTCGATAACCGGTTGCTCACCGGTAATTTGAATGAATTCTTCCCATTTCATGGCACTAACTTAACACTTTTGTTAAATTAGCGCAATAGTTTTTCCTCCAAATGTCAAGAAATACTCCCCATTCCCCAAATATCCTTTGTGTTCTTCGTGATCTTCGTGGTAAAACTCTTTTTTGACCGGGTTTAGTTTCCTTCCACGGTGGCCAGTTTATCCATGTTGGGCGTATCGATCAGGCCTATCACAACAAATAATCTCTCTTTCATAACTCTTTCTCCTCTCTTCTTTTTTTTTCGATGAATATTTAGGGGTGGAAATGATTTCGGCATTTACTCGCCATGTATCCGGGTGATCAGTTCCTGGTCAACCAGAGCAAAAGCTCTCTTTGGATCAAATACGACACCGGAGCGTAAGAGGGGGATACAGTCGGTAAGAAAACCGGGGTGATGGAGCTTCCCAATCAGATTGTCCCGGTAGTTTTTTCTGCTTATCTTATTTCCTTCCGCCTCAGTATATTCATTGAAAGCACGGACAATTCGTTCCGGAGATATATTGATTTCCCGTAAGGCCGCCGCCAGGTCAAACAGATCTCGACCTTTCCTGCGTTGATATAGCGCGCGCATCTTAGTAGCCAATATTTCATCGATATGATACACGGGGATATTGGCATTCCCTTCAAACCACCGCGATTGGATATGAATTGCTTTATTCTCGATAGGCCACACCTGAAAATGTTCCCTGGTATTGATTTCAATCTTTATCCGTAAGGGGATCGGGGGAATATCTTCCGATACAGCCTTATAGGTCAAAGTTGCAACTCCCCGTCCGATCTTGCGTCTGGGCTCTCCCATCCAGCCACGAAATATGGATCGGATCTCATCAAAAATGGGGCCGATCGGACCGGACTTGTATTGAACTAGGTCAATATCTTCAGAATATCGGAGCGGCCGGGGGAAGAAAAGTTTATGGAGTGCCGTACCGCCTCGAAATACGAGGGATTCAGCGATAGGCTTGTTCCTGAACAGCTCCACGAGCATACGACTTAGAACCAGGTCCTGCTCAACCATTGGCCAGGTTTGCCAGGGAGCCTGTCCATACCATTCCCTGATGTATGCTTGGGGGATCATCGTTCAATATCCGGTTGGATCTCCGTATTTACAATTATCTTCCAACGCTTGTCCCGCTCCCCTTCTCCGGCCAGACGGGTTTCCAGAGGATGCCAGAGCAATCGTTTTCTTAACAACGCATTATGGAGAGGACCGGTTTTTTCCCGCCATCCTACAAAATCCAGGAGCCAGCCAACGCGCTGAAGAACTGAAAGCATACATCCCTGATCTACCAGGCCGGCCAGCTTCGTTCCTGAGAGGACTTCGCCCAGTTCTACAAAAACTGTGGCGGCATGATCAAGAGACGGACAGCTCCGGCGATAGGCCACGATATCGTAAGCTGTCATCTCCGGAGTCGCCAGGTGGAAGTAGCCGGTAGGGGCCTTGCGCTCCTCCCACATCGCGTTGGTAAGATTTTTTTTAAATAGAACCTCTATATGGAGTTCCGGATGTTTTATAGATCTGAGTTGACGATCCGTAAAAACTTGAAATCGCATGGGGCGCTGGTGCCCGGCGCCATGTTGTTCAGCCGCTGATAGACCGGCCACATAGTATTCAACATTATGGTGGTGAGCCCAGTCATCCACGAACCAGACCGGATCAAGAAAACCCCGTACCTGATGCTGCACATCCAATGCCAGATAAAATCCCCGGGAGAGAGGATAAATCCAGCCTTCATGCTTCAGTCTATTAAGTGTTGAACTAAGAACAGCGCCGTTCTTATTCAAGGCTTTGGCTGCTTCCGCACGGCTGAATGTATAGTACCCTGATTTGATCCTTTGCTTTATGTACTCAATCGGCCTCATATCATTATTATATGCGATAGTTATCGTTTTTCATTGACTATCGCATACAATATAACAATTTCAAGGAAATAATTGTATGCCCACTGAACCTGAAGGCAGCTTCCTATTTAAAAAGATCCGGGGTGCGGTCCTTGATATCCTCCCGGCGGGTTTCATCGAGCGGAGTGGCCCGGACCTTTTCTCCTTCAAAATTCAGGGCTTTCAGGTCGACCATCCGCATCCTCCGGTTGAATTCGGTCCACCAGTAGTAGCGCCGGTTCCTGATGTCGCCGATGGTGGACCACTGGGTATAGTTGAGATGAAAGTTTTCGGGACTTTCTCCTTCCCGCACCAATCCCCGGGGGATATCGAAGTTGTTGAGAATGCGGGAGGCCTCGTTCACTCCCGCTTCAACATCTTTGGGAGTAATCAGGGTCTGAGTAAAGGCGACCGCGCGGACAAAGCGGGAGGGAGGGGTAACATCACCCGGCAGGCCAAGCATCCCGCTTCCCGCTCCGAACGGGGCCAGGCTGACCCCATCTATCTCCCGGGCGGTCGGCGGTCCGGAGGGTTTGAGCTGAGGGTAGTTGCGCAGATTCAGGATATGCCAATCGTACTCCGGGGCGTTGGTCATAACCCCGATTCTGTTGTCATGGATCTTCAGCTCACCTTTTACATACTCGATCACAATTGAAGCCCCGGTATTGTCCGTGACAATCAGATGGAGGGGGGCCGGCGCGCCGAAGGCTTGAGCAATGTCTTCACTGTAAACGACCCGGAGGTGGGGGAGAGCTTCCTTGATCTCCCGGACCGTCTCAAACTGACCGAGGATGTAAGCGGAGAGATCGACATTATTCAGGGTGGAAGACTCCTCCCCCGCTTTAATGGACTGATACTCGGCGAAGCCGGGAAAATAGAGAACACCTATGGTCAGGCCGGTCTCATTCATTCCATCGGTGACAAACGGTTTTTTTAAGGCGTTGATGGCGACATAGCCGTATTTATTCTTCCAGGTCATCCCCTCTTTGCCGCCGCCCAGTCCGGAAGTAAAGGGGAGACCGCGCGGCACCAGAACCAGATCGGCCTGGAGATCGAACGCGCCCCACTCCATGGTGCGGCCATAGATCGGACTGCCGTCCGCTGTCTTGATGACAAAACTCGTGCAGGCCTCAGCGATTGTCGGTATCGCTGAGACGGCAATCGCGATAACTACTACCACGCCCAACCCTATAAATATCTTTTTCATTATTCTCCTTTTTTCTTCATCCGGTGTTTTGACGATAGACTATACCCCCCTTAGAGGAATGTCTATGTCCGAAATTATTTCTATTGAGACCTGGTATTATACGGAAAGATATCGGGAACTCTCGATGGCATATAGTGGGATGGAGATGATGGAGGCGGTGGAAGAGAAAGGAAACTGGGAGAATCGGATCCCGGCAGGGGCCGGATATTTCTCCAGAAACAACCTGATGCTTCTTAATCTTCCCGTTGAACCCGACTTCACTTCAACCGGCAGGATGGAGTGATTAAGAACCAGGAGATAATCAACCTCGGCGCTGCTGCCGCGGGCTTCCCGGGCCCAGTAGTACAATGATGGTTCGGCAAACGGATCCCGGTATGCCAATAATTCCTGGCCGGCAAACTGCTCAGCCACCGCGCCGGCATTTATTTTAGTTACATCCTTAGAAAGAAGTATCTCTTCCCGGCCGCCGCAGATATTCTGCATCAGACCGACATCCAGGAATATAACCTTAAAAAAACGCTCACTGGCATTAGCTTCAAGGGGTAGCCCTGCTCCGCTGGTCCTCCTTACCAGGGTAACGACCCCGGCCCGAGCCAGTAGTTCAAGAGCTTCCTTCAACTCCCGGGACCGGAGCGATGAATCAACATGGGAATATTTAAACTTCCGGCCCGCTAACCGGGGAACCGCGGAAAAAACCTTCCTGAGATATTCATGTTTTGATTTGGCGGCATATTTACCGAAGTCATCCCGGTAGGTCCCGGTAATCACACTCTGAATACGGCTGCAGCGGTTCAGATTTCCGGACCGGAGATATTCATCGATGACCGCCGGCATCCCTCCCAGAATCATATATTTTTTCATCAAGGATATGAATTTTTTATGGATAGCGGGATTAAGAGGTTTATCCGGCCTGGTCCGGACAATAAGCTCTCTGGACTTTTCTTCTCCGGAAGCATCGAGAAATTCACCAAATGAGAGCGGCTTCATGTATAGATACTGAATCCGTCCCACCGGCATCCGAAAGTCAGCCTGTCGAAGCGCGAATTCCAGCAAAGAACCGGCCCCGATGACATGAAGCTCCGGAAGCTGCTCATAGAAATATCTTAAAGAGAGTATCGCCCGGGGGCATTCCTGGATCTCATCAAAAAATAGAAGAGTCTGGCCGGGGACGATATCCTGACCGGAAAGGATAGAGATGTTCTGGATTATCTCATCCGGGATAATTGACGAAAAACACTCTTCATATTCAGGACGCTGCTCGAAATTAACAACCACGAAATTATCAAAATGCCTCTCTCCGAATCCGGAGATGGTGAATGACTTCCCGACCTGACGGGCCCCCCGTACCAGGAGCGGTAGCCGGCGTGTTTCATCCTTCCACTGTAATAAAATATTATCTACATCACGTTTCATCTTGCTATCCCTGGTTATAATCCAAGGTTATAATGCACAATAAATGTATATAATACAAGGTTATTATCAACGTGGGAGCCGTTTTTTGGCAATTCCATGGACACCTTTTTGCGCCGAAGGCGCTAAGTTCCTGTTTTGGAATTTCCCTTTCTGGAGCCGGATCTTCGACAATAAATCTGCCACAAAGGCACAAAGACACCAAGAAAAACTTAAGAGAGAAAAAAATGTTGTTATCTCATCTTCAAATCATTTCTTTGTGTCTTAGTGTCTTAGTGGCAAAAATAGTTGCGAAGCTAAGTTCTTATGGACCCGGGGGCTACTTCGGGAACATAAGGGTAAAGACCAACCGCGCCCCCCAGCCTTCCGGGCCATTATCCGCGCTTGCGGCCCAGTAGCGCACACCTCCGCCGAAGCTGAACATCTGTCCGCCCAGGCTGGTAACCTTGTTGGCGACCAGGATAAGGGGGACAGCCCACTCTTCCGCCTCCCAATCGTAGGTGGTTTCCGTCAGCGCGGTTATGGTGATCGCGGTTTTGGTGGTGTAGCCTAAAAAAGGCTGGAGAAAAGTGGCATTAACATCAGCCCGGGCGGACGGCCCGGCCACCGACCAGATATGGTTGACCAGTCCGCCATAGGTCCAGGGGCCCTGCTGCCGGAGCGCCACGCCGGTGGGACCGGCGCCCCATTTATCCGTGGTCAGGAGATCATCAGTGCCGGTGGGAAGGAGGAATACCGGACCGGCTCCCAGGATCCATCCGCCGGCGGTCGGCGCCGCGGGGGAGAAGAACAGGCTCTGCACTATGTCACCTATCCCGCCCTGGCTTCCGGCGCCGGGATATATATCATCCTGCCATATTACCGGCAGAATGGTCCGGGAGATCAAATTCCAGTCCTGGCTCAGCGAGATTGGAATAACCGGCTGGATATTCAATGTCCAGCGATCCCCCTTATCCTCGGGGCCGATATTCGTATCGTAGTTGAGTTGAAACGGCAGACTGATAAGCGCGGCCACGGGATTGGCCAGCTGTTTTGCCAGTTCCTCGGCCTCGTTGCTCCGGGCCGGCTGTTCGGTCCCGGCCGAGGATGTGACCGTTTCCTCCGCGAAGACCGGTTGGCTCAACGCGGTTGCTATGGTTATGGTCGAGGCCAGCGCGAGTCTCACCGCTGCATCTAATCTAATCATTGTCCTCTCCGTTCTTATTGATGATTGGCCCGGATAAAAATACCGGCGAGCATTCGATTCAGGTCGCAGGCGCAGCCTGAATGGTGTCCATGCGGCTGCGAAGACTTGTCCGCCACAATGGTGTCGGTTTGAAGCGGCTGTTTCATAGGTATGACCCGGCTGATCTTCTTTGTTTCTGTTGTCTTTTTTACCGGCAGAACCCTCCCCTCTTGGACGGTCCCCCAGACCTTGATATCCTTAATCTTTTCAGCGGGTACCGTCAGGGGATTCTTCTCAAGCACGGTGAAGTTAGCCAGTTTGCCCGGCTCGATACTGCCGACCTCATCTTCCAGACGGAGGGAGTAGGCCGCCCCGCTGGTGACGGCTTTCAGGGCGCCTTCCCGGCTGACCCGCTGCTCCGGACCCGCCACACGTCCAGAGAATGTTTTGCGATTAACCGCGCAATCCATCAGGAAAAGCGGATCGGCCGGCGCCATAGGCATATCGGAATGAAATGAGAAGGGGATTTTTGCTCTCTCCACATCACCGAGGCGCACCATCTCATTAGATCGGAAGAGCGTCGTGTAGGGAAAGAGTGTAGATCTCGGTGGTCGCCGTATCATTAAAAAAAAAAAAAACAAGAATAAACAAAAAAAAAATAAAAAACACAC
>CAKZYZ010000034.1 GCA_937885075.1 uncultured bacterium
ATGTAGCCATAAAACCATAGCTAGAGAAGTAGCAGTCATTGTTACGAGTGTCCATTATTTTTGAAGTTCTTACATTTTTCATTGTTTGTTTTTTTTTTTTTTTAATGATACGGCGACCACCGAGATCTACACTCTTTCCCTACACGACGCTCTTCCGATCTCCAACAGTAAACCTTGCCTCCGGCTGATAAGGGGAAACAAGAACAAGTCTTTTGTCTCTCAACGCATGTCGGTATTTACCGGCCACAATGGCTTTCTGTAAACCGTCCGAAAGTACCCCGATGACCGTCCCCATTTTCTGTAACGCGGAGAGCATTGCTTCCTGATCGACACCACGAGCGCCCCCTGAAATAATCTGCATATCATCATGCGCGGCGGCCCTGGCCACTGCGGAAGTAAATGTTTTCGCTTCAGGATCAAAATTTCGTGAACCCACAATGGCAAGACCGCCTCGGGAGAGGAGTTCGATATTTCCTGCCCCGAAAAGGATCGGTGGCGCGGACTGCTTGAGTCGATCAAGCAGAATCTTCGGATAATTTCCATCACTCCGGGTTAAAATCCATAATCCCTTGTTAAGCCATTTCTCGATGGCTAACGCCAAGGTTGTTCCCCGTTCAAGCAGTGCTTTAACTCGGGCAAGATCGAGCTGGAAATCTACTGCTTGCTGTAACCGTTCACGACCGACAGGTGTAAGCATATCTCCTGGCCGCAACTCGTTTTCTTTAAGCCATTTGACAATAATATTGTATTCTCTTGTAGTCAATGGGCCAGGCAAATCCTTCTTCGGGCTATTACCGAATCGGCCGCAGAGAAGCAGTATAACCTTTGAATCTTCGGTTAATTGTTGAGTATTCAAATCATTCCCTCGAACTGTTCACAATGTATTTAAAGCAAGAGCTAATGGAAATACGGTGGGACACCCAGCCCGGCGCAAAAGCGCTGAAATCACTGTAAAAGTCCATCTGGAGTCTACCATATCATCAACCAGGAAAACCGGTCCTTTGGGCATCGAGGAGGCGTTATCTATTCCAAAAACACCATCCAGATTGCGGGCCTGTTGAAAACTATTCAGCATCTCTTTTTGTGGTAGATTTTCTTTCAGCTTCCTAATACACGGTGTAAAAGGGATATTGAGTTGTTTCGCAAGCCGTGCCGCAAAATCTGGAACAAGTTCCGGATGTTTCATCGACGGAACGCAGTTTAGCCAGGTGGGGAAAGGATCCGGTTTCCATTTCTCGATCATCCGCAAGCAGCCATTAATAAGATCATCCGAGAACCGATCGGCGCTGAACTTCCCATTACGAACCATCTCACCCCATCCTGCGTCACCCCAGAGTGACAGAGCCCGGCCCGATTCCGCTATCAACCCATCCGCAATCATTCCGCGAAAGCCGTAATTTTCCAGCGCGCCAGATTGCCATCTTTTTCGTGGACTAATTTTCTGGTAACTTCGCCTCAGGAAGAGCCCTGCTTGATTAGCAATCTCCGGTGTTATCGACTCTGGCAGCAGAGGAGCGCCTACGCAGTTCGCGCACTTGCCGCACTCCTGTGGAGAAGGATCATCCAGCGCCTGTGCCAGGAACTGCATTAGACATTGAGTTGTTTGCATATACTCCAGCATTTCCTGTTGTTCTGCTCGGCGTAATTCACATAACTTTTCTATTCTCTTCGTGTCGAGATGATATTCGATCGGTGTCGCGTGCCACCGCGGACCCTGTTTATCAACTGGAGATGGGCTCTCGACTGAGAGGAGTTTCAGCACTTTCTCAATATCTCGCCAGGTAAGATTGAGTTTCTTTTGCAACATGGGAACCGAAAGGCCATCATCCGCTTCATTAAGTTCATGGAGTATAAGGTTTACATGTGCCTGCGGAGGAAAAGCCTTACGGATAAAATAATCCGTTATGTCTTGATCCTCATGCCCGCTGAGAAGAATTCCATAGGCCTGATCTGCCGCCCGGCCCGCGCGCCCAACCTGTTGATAATAGTGAACTACCGAACCAGGCCTCTGGAAATGAATCACAAAGCCCAGGGCAGGTTTGTCAAAGCCCATGCCGAGAGCAACCGTGGCCACGAGAGCTTTGATCTCGTTATTAATAAGCATCTGTTCCAATTCCTCACGTCGGTTTTTGCCCTCATCCGTATCTTCGACCCTTGAGTGATAGGCTACCGCATTGATCCCTTTAAGTTGCAGCCAGGCGGCCACTCTCTTCGCGTCTCGTATAGTCAAAGTGTAGATGATCCCGCTTCCGGGTAGGTTCGGTATCTGTTCCGCCAGCCAAGCCAGCCTTGCTGCCGGGCTAGGCAGCCAGATATTTTGAAGTTTCAAGCTTTTCCGGGTCAAAGGCCCACGTTTAATATTAAGGTTCCCCAGTTGTGCCGCGACATCATTTATCACCCGAGTATTGGCTGTCGCCGTAGTTGCAAGTATGGAGATGTTTCTTGGCAATGCTTGCAGAACCCTTACTATGCGGCGGTAGTCAGGGCGGAAATCGTGTCCCCAATCTGATATACAATGGGCTTCATCAACAACAAATAGACCGATCTTATCGGCGACCGGCAGCAGCATATTTTGGCGGAAATCGTCATTCGCGAGTCGTTCCGGAGAAATGAGCAGAATATCAATGTCGTCTTCCAATAGCCTGTCTTTGACTTTTTCCCAATCATCCCGGTTACTCGAGTTAATCGTGGCCGCTTTGATAGCCAGCCGGTTCGCCGCCAGGATCTGGTTTCTCATGAGAGAAAGAAGCGGGGAGATAAGGAGAGTGACTCCGGCACCGTTATTTCGGAGCAGTCGGGTTGCCAGGAAATAGACCATGCTCTTGCCCCAACCTGTCCGTTGAACAAGAAGTAAGCTCTCTTGTTGAAGAAGGCTTTGAATGTATTCCCATTGGCCCGGTCTAAATTCCGCGGCGGGATCATTAAGGGCTATACGGAGATATTTCAAGGCCTCATCTTACATGAGTTTAAACAATGGCAATCTGCGAATATGATAGGATCCATGGAGTGCTACTGATTTATTCCCTTGCCTGCTCTAATCGAATCCAGGCAATAAATTTTTGTCAGCACATCGACAGTAAGCAATTAGAATAAAATAATATAGCAACCGATGAGTAATATGCCAGGATAATTCGAAGAGGACTCGGAGAAAAAACGGGAGATTGCTTTGGTTATTACAATAGTCTCAATGATATAAATGTGCAAGTCATCTCTGCCAATTATGGATCTGCTATTTTCTTGCCACTCGATAAATATTAGTTTGAAATATTCTTGGGGTAGGTTTAATATTCTATTCCATGAAGTCTTCCACGGATAAAAAATTCCTGCTCCTGGTGTTGGCGTTGTATTTTTCGCTTACCTTGATATACAGTTTGACCGTCCCGCTCTGGGAGGCGCCGGATGAGCCGTCTCATTATCTCTGTGTTCGCAGATTCTCGGATGGGAGTGATTTTAAGCCCCCCCGTCCTTCGGGCTCGATTAATACTGTCTGGTCGGAAGGTTATCTTTTCTCTCTTTATCAGCGTTCCCAACCCCCTCTTTATTATTTGATTTCAGCACCGGTTATGAGAGTTATAGCTCTCCGCGCCCTGTCTCTGGGAGAAGGGATGGAATTCCCCGCCGTTCGGAGGGATTTTTCCGGTTCCGGGAATCTCTTCACCCACAACCGTAAATCCATCTGGCCGATCCCTCCGTCGGAGTTCCGCGGCCACCTCATGCGTCTCTTCTCGGTATTTTTAGGGGGGATAACAATCTTCTTGATCTATCGGATCGCCCGGGTGGTATTTCCCGCCGACCCTATAGCAGCATTTGCTTCCGGAGCTTTTGCCGCCGCGCTTCCCCAGTTTAACTTTATCTCGGGGGTAATCGGCAATGACAGTCTGGCCGCTCTGATGGGGGCCGCGACGCTGCTCTTTCTGGTCCGTTTGGCGGATAAAGAGAAACGGGCTCGCTCGCGTGATTTCATCTCCCTGGGGGTACTGATAATGTTATCACTGCTCACCAAGTTTAATCTGATATTTCTCCTCCCACTTTCCATTATTGTTATTTTTCTTAAGGCAAAGGACGCCGGGAGTTGGCTGGTGGGACTCTCCGGAGTAGTTCTCATGCTAATCCCGATTCTTATTGGTGTCGCGGCGGCTGTGATATTATTCCCGAATGAGGTTATGGTTAAATTCCGGCTTGCAGTATGGAGATTTGTCAGGACCAACCCATCCCTGATGACGGTTGAGCATTTTCAATGGATGCTGAAGGATATATATCGTTCCTTCTGGGCGACATTCGGCTGGATGTCGATCCGGGTCGGCTGGTGGTTATACCTGGCCTGGGGGTTAATCTCTCTGGCCGGGTTGATTGGTTGGGGAAAGGTGATGATACTCCGGCAGGGCCTGAAGGGTTCCTCAAAGAGAAAAGCAGGTATCCTGGCGGCGGCTATAGGTCTTCTCCTGATAGGAGTTATCAAGAATAATCTGCTGGTCCGTCAGTCCCAGGGCCGTTTTCTCTTCCCGGTTCTGGGGGCGCTCGCGGTTCTATTGTCGTACGGACTGCTTAACCTCTTCAGTGAGCGGGCGAAGGAGAAAGCGGCCTTAAGTTACGCGGCTGTCTTCAGTATTTTAAATCTGGTTTCTCTCTTCGCCTATCTCATACCGGCGATATATAGGACTTAGCTTCGCAACTTTTTTGCCACAAAGACACCAAGACACAAAGAAAAGAATTAAAGGTTCAATAACTGCGTATCTTCTTATTAACTGAGCTTTCTTTCTGTTTTTGCGGCTAATGTATGTATGGTATAATAATAATCAAATGATATCGCTCGCACAAATTTCTATTTTATTGGTCTTCCTTTCTCTGCCTTCTCCAGCACCGGTGGAGACACCCCCGGAGCCTGTTGGTACTGCCGCGGTCAGAATAGTGGTGGTGGAGGGCGTTGGTTCCAGCCGGCATTCCGCCCCGGTTGCGGCATTACGGGAAATCGGTGAGCGGGTACTCGGGCGTTCCTTCTCAATTGTATATGGAAAACATATTGCTTTCGCGGAAGAAGTTCTGGCGCCTACTCTTGATACCAGGCGAAAGAATATCCTCAGTATAGAAGAGCTCAAGACGGGACTGTATAAGGCAGTTATGGAAGTTGAAGTTCCTCTGGGGTCACGGGTTCTGGATGAAGCACAGCGGGAGCGAATCCACCGGGGGGAGGGAGAGTTTGAACCCGGCGGCGGAATCCTATCAGCTCGAGATCGGGCCAGGGATGATGCGATGGAGAAGGCGATCCATTCGACTATCACGGAACGGTATCCGGGTGATTCAGCTCCCGATCGCCTGACCGGACGGGTCTTCTTTCTGGGGACAATCCGGGAAGAGATAGAGGAAGGGAACTATGTTGTCCTGGCCCGGATCAAGGTCTGGCTGGTGGAACCGTAGGGGAAATAAGTTAAAAGTGCCTTCCTCCGTCGCTCTGCGAGCTATGGCGGATAAAAAAGTGCGCTAAAGTGCCTAAAGTTGTTCGCTTTCGACTCACGTTCCAAGCTCGTGGCTTCGTAGAAAAAGGGGCTGAGGTAAGGCATCTCACATATATTGTTCGATGTCTCCGCTCCGTTTCGAGGGAAACAATTTGTGTAAATTAGTGTAATTAGTGGACAGCAAAGCCGCCGATCCAAGGCGAAACAATCAGAGTCCCCGCAAAATGATCTTCGATCATCGCGGGGTGAAAATCTGTGTAATCCGTGGACAAATAAAAGGGGGTGAGGTAGGGGGTCCTTATTTTTTTCTGATATTCGAGCGAGATCGGAAGAGCACACGTCTGAACTCCAGTCACACTGATATATCTCGTATGCCGTCTTCTGCTTGAAAAAAAAAAACACAAAGAAAAAAGCCTGCCCTTTATTCAATTTATTACGACAAGCTTTCACTACCTCATATCATCCCACTACCACTCCTACACCACAATCTACACATGCAT
>CAKZYZ010000035.1 GCA_937885075.1 uncultured bacterium
GTATGGACATAATAGTTGTATATGAATGCCTACCGCACGCTCTTCCGATCTTATTTTTATTTTTTTTGTAATGATCCGGCGACCACCGAGATCTACACTCTTTCCCTACACGACGCTCTTCCGATCTGGTATGCCCGGCGGCGGCAATGACACCGGATCGCTTTAAAATCCGGATCAGGTCGAATGCCCCTTTAAGCTCAGGAGCCAGCGTCATTATCTTAATCGCTCCTCCAGCCATATCCAGCAACTTCTCTATCTCAGCGAGATCGGGATTCCGGATAAAACGAAGTGGCTGAGCTCCGCGCTTCCCTATGCTGAGATAAGGTCCTTCAAGATTGATTCCCAGCACTCTCCCCCCCTTTTTATTTCCGGTGTAGAATGGGGCTATAAATCGGACAATCCTGGCAAGGTCATCCCGGGAAGATGTAGCGATAGTGGGGAGTACCGAGGTAGTACCGAAAGAAGCCAGGAATTTGATGATCTTAAGCAATTTGCGGCCTCCGTCATCGGAGAAATCGCTCCCCCCACCCCCGTGTACATGAAGGTCAATAAATCCCGGCACCAGATAATTCTTAGATGCATCTATTACTAACCGGGCTGACTCCGGGGGCAACGCACCTTTCGGCAGGATCTCTTTAATCTTTCCGTCGGATAGCAGAATCCCCCCCGGGGTAGCGGTATATCCCGATCTCAGGATAACAGCGTTAATAATCGCGGTTGTCTGTGAATTTGTCATTTGAAAAGAAGTTAAAAGTGCCTAAAGTATAAAGAAAGTTAAAAGTGCCTAAAGTGCGCTAAAGTGCCTAAAGTTGTCGCTTTCGACGAGTTGTGCCGCCTTACTGCTTACCGCTCACTGCTTACTGCTTACCGTTCACCGCTTACCGGCGAACCGCTCACCGCTTACTGCTTACCGTTCACCGCTTACCGTTCACCGCTTACCGCTCACTGCTTACCGCTCACCGCCTACTGCTTACCGCTCACCGCTTACCGCTTACTTTCTTTTAATAATCTCCGTGCTTCCCCGATCAGGCGGAGGGAACCGGTAATTAAGATTACTGGAGCAGGACGCTCATCTTCCCTCCGATCAGAAGCAGAGATACGGTAGCAATATTTAATCGCCGACTCAAGGGATTTACGGGCCAGAACCGGTATCTTTTTTAGACCGGTATTAGTACGGCATACCCGGGCCAGGGCGGAACTGGCTAAGCCCCGCTCTCCCTCGGGCTGAACGGCTATCACTTTCCGGGCCAGCGGAACCAATGATCGGCAGATGGATTTCACGTCTTTGTCTCCCAGAACCCCGATGATAAGAATGATCGGGCGGTCTCCGACAACCATCCGAAGTGTCCGCGCGCAGACCTTAGCTCCAGCCCGGTTATGGGCACCATCAAGAATATAATCCTGAGACCCGGAGATAAACTCAAAACGTCCCGGCCATCTTACTCCCCGGATCGCTTCCCGAACCCGACGGTTCGAAACCTTCGCCGTCCGGCTATCGCCCTGCCCCCAGGCGGCTAATGCCGTAAGGAAGTTAATAATCTGATGTTCCCCCGCCAACGGCAGAAAGATATCATGATAGATTCGATCAGGAGTATGAATATCCAGTAACTGCCCGGCCAGACCGGATTCTTTCACTTGAGAATGATAATCTCCATTCACATCTACCAGGAGTGAGTGCCGCTCCCGGCAGATCTTTTTCAACCGGCTGAGCGCCGCCGTTTTCTGCACCGCCGTCACCAGCGGAATACCATCCTTGATTATCCCTCCTTTCTCTCGGGCAATCTTATCGATACTGTTACCCAGATACCTCTGATGCTCAAGGTCAATATTTGTAATAACCGATACCCGGGGAATAACCACATTGGTGGCATCAAGCCGCCCCCCCAGCCCCACCTCCCAGACCACCGCGTCCGCCTTCATCTTCTCAAAATACCGGCAGGCCAGAGCGGTAACCGCCTCAAAGTAGGTCGGATGGGAGCAACCGGAAGTTTCGGCGACCTGTGGGAGCAATGGGAATATCTCCTTCAATCCGTCCATTACTTCGCGGCGGCCGATCAGACGATCATTTATCCGGATCCTTTCCCGAAAATCCTCCAGGTGGGGAGAAGTGAAGAGACCGACTTTACGATGAGTGGTCCGCAGGAGAGCCTGGAGAATTGCGGCCGTGGATCCTTTCCCGTTTGTCCCCGCGATGTGATAGAAGACCAGCCTCTGTTGAGGATTCCCCAGAAGTTGCAGGAGACGATGGATATTATTAAGACCCAGCTTGGTACCGAAGAGACGTAACTGGTAGAGGGAGGATAGGGCTTGTTTGTAAGTTTTTATTTTTTTCATATTTTTACCCTCTACCTCGGCCCCTTTTTTGTCCACGGATTACACAGATTACTCTGATTATTTCGCCTCGGATTGGCGGCTTTGCTGTCCCTAATTATTATTTCGGTTTTTTACTTCGACATTCGATATTCGATATTCTGCGGTTCGATATTCGCTTTTTTCGCCATATCAAATAATATATTTTATTTAATCATTCCGCTTTTTATCATTCAGCTTTAAATAGTACTGCCTGTAATCGTCCTGGTTCCCCCCCGAATTTTATTCTGAGTCAAAAATGGTCCTGGCAACAATATTCCGAGCAAGTTCGCTCAGACTGGGATCACGGGCGCCCATTACCAGGATGACTTCCCGGCCAGCCGGCCGACGATCTATACAAGAGAAAATTTCAGCCCTATCTGATACTGACATTACACTCCCACCGGCACGAATCTCCCCGGCTAATTCTTCGGATCCATAGCCGGGCTGCACCGTGCCCCCGGCATAATAAACCGGGAGCAGGAAAAGGCGGTCCCCGGGGAGAATGGACTCTGAGAAAGCCTCCGCTATCTCCCGATGGAAACGACGGAGCGGCCCGAATCCATGGGGCTGATAGATGGCGGTTATCCGACCCCCCATCAGATGGGCGGCGGCCAGCGCGGCGGTAATCTTGGCCGGGTTATGGGAATAGTCATCGATCACGATGAGATCCGGAGCGGAATGAACAATCTCCAGCCTTCGCTTTATCCCCGGGAAATCAATCAGAGCTTCCGCGATCCGGGAAAGAGAAAGTCCGGTTAATGAGGCCGCCGCAATCGCGGCCAGACCGTTATAGAGATTATGCCGCCCGGGGAGTGGAATTATGAAATTTTCTCCGGATAGTTCAAAGAGAGACTTCTCCCCGGAGATCTTCACGGACCGGGCCTGGCATATAGATGGGCTTTCGACGGAGAATGTAACTATCCGAGAATTCTCGATCGGGAGGGTTCGGGACTCCGGGCAGTCCCGGTTAATTACCAGACCTTCCCTACAGTTCGCGGCGAAGCTGGAAAATACTTCCCGCAACTCTTCGATTTCAAGGTGATCGGGAGAGATATTGTTGATAATACCGAACGACGGCTGATAGCGGGGGAGGATGCCGTCACTCTCATCCGCCTCAAAGCAGAACCACTCCGATTCTCCCAACCGTCCATTCCCCCATCCTCTCCTCTCCCCCCGGATAGCAGCGCCGATAATAAACGTCGGGTCATAGCCGCACTTCTCCAATATCCAGCTTAAGATCGCGGTGGTGGTTGACTTGCCGTTGGTTCCCGCTACCGCCAGTGTACGTTTCCCCTCTGCCAGGCGGAGGAGATACTCTCCGCGACTCATCAGCGGAATACTCAGGCGTTTAGCCTCGATAAGATCCGGGATATCGGATTCCACCGCGGCGGAAGAGACCACTAACGCCGCGTCGGATATCCCGGAACCATCCTGAGGGAAGATAATGATCCCCTCCCCCTCCAGGCAGTCCTTAAGATCCAACAACTCCCCCCGATCAAAGAACCGGTCGGAACCGCTCACCGTCGATCCCTGCCAGCGGGCCATCTGGGCCAGCGCGCTCATACCTACGCCGCCGATTCCGACAAAATGTATTTTTTTTCCTTCGGAGAAAAAATATTGTTCTTCTTTCATTTTTACAGGCTTTAACATGGTCCTACTATAATAACCTTACACCTAACCGTAAAACTATTTATTTCCCTACGAAGTCCATTCAACATCACAAACACCAAATTCGCGTAGATTCGTAAGTTTAGCAGTTTCAAAAAGAGGCCAGGGGAAGCATCAGTCATTGTAAATCCGTGAGATCAGTGGACAAAAAGGGGACGAGGGAGGGGGATCAATTAGTGTAATTCGTATATTAGTGGACAGCAAAGAGGGGGAGGGAGGGGTTGCAGGATATTTAAATGACTGAGAACAGACTATAGACCGGCGGATGATTGCAGAGTGTCGATCAAGCGTAGACTAAGCGGCCCCTGGGTTGCGGAACGGGCCGGCCGAGTTCCCGGGCCGTTTCGATCCACTCATGAATGATCCGTTCCGTATTCGAGAGGGCTTTCTGGTATGTCTCGCCGTCAGCCATACAACCGGGAAGTTCCGGGACCTCGGCGACAAATGCGTCGTCTTCTTCACTCCAGAAGATGATGATTTCATATTTTGAATCCATGATTATTCTCCCAACCTCAGCTTATACCGAAGGATTAAGTCTCGCACCTGCTTGACCTGATATGCTTTTCCCTTCCCGTTCTTGGGTTGCAGGTTCACGATCTCTTCAACCCAGGTCATCGTGAAAATATGATGGTCGCCTTTGATCCGTTCATCAAACCCAAGTCGCTTGAGAAGCGCGCAAAGGCCGTCAAATGGCACATTAGCATCTGAGCGACGCATCAGGATGTACGCATACAATTTTTCGTGCTAACCCATAGTGCTAAGATACCACCAATTCAATGCAATCCATTATAAAGCACAACTTATTAATCTACACATATATTTATTTCACCTAAAATTATATCACACCCCCCTTAAAGTCAATAAATTTGAATGAAAAACTAGATTGCTTCGCCCCTTCGAAGTTCGCAATGACATTTCATGATTTATCCGACGGCCTCTTTTTCCCTCGATAGGGTGTCATCAGAATCAAAGTGCCACAGACTGTAGCACTTCGGAGAATACACTTTCTCGCTTTCGCGCGAAAGCGAGAAAGTGGTTGCGGGAGCAACGGAAATATTCGATCTAAATCGTGTAAAATTCGGGGTAAAAGTTCGTAAAAAGTTCGTGGATTCTAAAGTTCTTGGAGTTCACTTTGAAGTTCTTGGATTCGTCGCGGCAAGTTGCGAAAGTTCTTGGATTCGCCACGGGAAAGTTCTTGGATTGAAAGTTCTTAAAGTTCTTGGATTCGCCACGGCAAGTTACTTACTTCCAATGTGTTACGCTAAATTAGTATGGATTTTCTGCTCTTAGCGTGCCGATTTTTGATTAAAATCGAGCATATAAGGTTCCGCAACTACGTTTTAAATACCGCTTAAAAAACTGCCGACAATCGTCGGGGCATGATCCTTAACCTGGACCGTCCCCCGGATATAGAAGGGGCCGGGCGTGGTCAGGTGATGACCGTACCGGGCATAACAGTCCGGGAAGAGGACTACCTCAAAGAGGCCGGTGGCGTCTTCCATCGTGAGAAATTTCATCAGACGGCCGCTATCCCGGATACGGTTCAGCCGGGCGGTTACCAGATCTCCGACCAACTGGACATCTTTTCCTTCCCAGTTCATCTGCTCATCCGCCCGGATTAAGGGGATCGAGAGGGCGAACCCTTTCAACTTTCGGCGGAGATCTTCTGCTTCGGGGGGGAGGAGAGAGAACCCCATCCCCTCCTTCTCGTCTCTTCTACAGTCGGCCGGTGTATTCTTAAATCCGGGAAGAGGAGGGCCCGACTCCTCTCGAATCTGGGGGAAAAGCCTGTCTGGGGATAGGCCTGAGGGTTACCGGGTGCAGGCCATATGCCAGGCGAATGCCGTCCGGCTCTCTCTCAGGGAGCCAATGGCGCCGCTATTCGCAAGCTTTGACAGCTATTCGGTACTTGGGTGCACCCGGCCTGCAAGCT
>CAKZYZ010000036.1 GCA_937885075.1 uncultured bacterium
AATATCCAAGTGTACTTGTGCTCGCATCCCGATTCTTGCGGGGGACCGGAGTTGCAATCATTGGATATTCCGTGTTGGATATTTGCCCTACTGCCACTATCTGATAACCTATATCAGGAAGGGACACCTATATCCTGTATCCGTCTGTCCATCCCCCATTCGAAGTTTGATGTTCATTCTTTCTATGTACATTCATTTTTTTTTAAAGTCTTTAGTCTGGTCAATCCGGTAGATCTTAATCCCCGGTCCCATCCTCTCCTCCGGCCGGCGGGGGAATTCGGTCAGGAGCCTGGTCTTTTCGGCCAGGTTGCGGTAGAAGCCCAGACGGCGGGGAAAACTTTTTGGGGTCTCCTCGTATTTCCCGTAATTGGAACTGTTGACTATTACCACCGACACCCCCTCTTTTCGTAATTCTTCGATAGTGGGGGTATCCTCTTCGGTCTTCCCGATCCAGTTCTTCCCTCCGTAAAAGGACTGATAATAATTCGGTATCTTGATTGTCCGGTATCTGTCACAGGCAGGAATTCCTTCGTTCGCCCGGCTCTTGATCGGGGGGACATTATTCTCCAGGGCGATAAAAGTGTCCGGGGGGATATTCTCAACTACCCAGTTGTAAGCCAGGGAGCGGGTATCGGTTCGGCGGGAGAGGACGATTTTTTTCTTAATTATGGCCAGGGGCTGGAAGAGGGCCAGGAGGAGAAAAACAATTACCGCGAAGATTCTCCCGCGGGAGGAAGGGATTTTGCCGGCTAATTTGATCACCAGCGCGCATAGAGGAACCAGGGCGATCAGGAGCCAGGGGAGGTAATATCTGACCAGGGGATATCCGGAGAAAGTGAGCGGGACGGCGGCGACCAGGAATGGCGTGAGGAGGAGCCACTCTCTTTTTCCTCCCCGGAAGATATAAAAAAGTATGGAGAGAACCAGGAGAATCGGTAGAAGAACCCCGGCGGCCGCCGACAGATTTCGGCAGAAGAGGGAGAAAGTCCGGGAATATGCCATGATCCCTCCTCCGCCGCCCACGATAAGAAGGGAACTCCGCAATCTCAACAGCAGTTCCATCCCGGGTTTAAATCCTATATATAAAAATGGGAGGAAGGGGAGAGATACCAGGGCCATTAAAGCCGCGGCCGCAGCTAATTTCATGACCTGCTTATCTCTGATTCCCGCCCGTCTATTCTGAATAAAGCGGAAGATATGAGCCAGCAGGAGAGGGAGGACGATCAAAGCGCCGTTATATTTCGCCGCCACCGCCAGTCCTCCGAAAATTCCGGCCAGAATATTGTCTTTCCAGCTGTTATAGCGATAGACCCGGGAGATATATACCATCCCCATGATGACAGAGAAACAGAAGAGGGTCTCCACTTTTCCAATCCGGGAAAAATTAACCAGGGAGGGGAAAAAAGCACAGATAAGCGCGGCCAGCAGACCGGTCCGGCGATCGTAGACTGTTCTTCCCAGCAGATAAAGGGCCCAGATCGTCAGTAGTCCGAAGGCCAGAGAGATCAGGCGGGCCGTCAGGTAAAACCAGGTGGGATGCGAAAAGTAGAATTCCTGAAAAGCGGCAGGACTGTCAACGATGCCGGAGAGATAAGAATAGAGGAAATATACCCCGTGAGCCGGGATCAGGAAAGCGTGAAAAAGGAGAGGATAATTAAAAACTTCCGCCCGAAAATCACCGGATGCTATCAGACCGGCGGACTGAACCACCCCGATCTCGTCAGGCACATAAAGAAAGGGGAGCCCGTATCTGATCCCCGGGATCCGGATCAGCAGAGCGGCCAGGAGGATTCCGCCGAGAAGCAGGAAAAAGTGACCGCTTTGGGACCGGTATCGCTGCTTCAATATTTTCCTCCCTTAATCAGGTATGCGGCTATGCCCGAGATAATCCCCAGACCGTGACCGAGCAGATCGATAAATATGATCCCCCCGCCCCGCAGGAAATATGTGAGATGGGTATGCCGCGCCAATGAAATCAGAAATCCGGCATTGACTGTGATCATAACTATATAACAGATGAGAGCGGCAAGATATAGGTAAATCGAACCGGAAACGATCCCCCCGGCTAAAAGCAGAAGTATGCCGCCGGCCAGGATGATTCCTCCCACAAACGAAGCGGGAGCGGTGTGATAGATACCCGATTTTTTTCTGCGGAAGCGGTCTCTCAGTATGATTTTGGTCACCCCGGAAGCTCTGAGAAACCCGGTCTTGATCAGGTTCGCGAGGTTATATTGCTTCAGGTGTTCGACCTGGAGGTTCTGATCCAGCAAAATTTGATGACCGGATTCGGTGATCCGGAGACCGAATTCCATATCTTCAATAGATGATCCCCGGTAAGCGGTATCGAACCCCCCGGAGCGGTCGAAGATCTCTTTCCGGATGGCGGCGATACTGGTGAAAAAGACCTGAACCCGCTCCGGGAGTTTTTGGTAGGTATAGTGCATGTAGAAATTTTTATACCCGGAACAGAAACCTTTGTAGCGGGTTCCCGGTCGAAAGAGACCGATTACACCGCTGACAGCCGGGTCCGTCAAATCTCTCTCGATTATCCGGATCGTATCGGGGGGGATGATTACATCGCTATCGATGAAGATAATGATTTCTCCCCGGGCGGCCGCGGCCCCATCGTTGCGGGAAGCGGCCGCTCCCCGGCAGAGCTTATGCCGGAGCAGCCGGACGGGAAACTCCTCCGCGATCAGAGCGGAACTATCGGTTGACGCGTCATCGACCACGATTACTTCGAGGTCCTGATAGCCGGTTGAGAATATTGCTTCCAGCGTTTCCCGAAGAGTGTCCGCTCCGTTCATGTTCGGGATAACAACCGAAAACCGCGGCTGCCGGGTCGGGTAGGATGATTTTATTAAGTTAGGCGTCATGGCAGTAAGTTAGCGCTTCGCGCTAACTTAGTTTTGAAGAAAGACTATTCAGGCAATATTGAAAAAATATTCACTATTTTATTGCTATCTTAATTTACACCACTCCGAAAAACGTTTTAACACGTCGCGGGTCAAGGCTCAGGAAAGGTATCATGTATTCTTAATGAAAATCAAAGTGAATCCAAACCTTTACGATAGATCCGCATTACAACTTTTTCACTCCCCATCAATAGTGTACACATCTTGCTCGTACGAGCAAGATGTGTACACAAATTTGTAAAGTATAAATTTTAAGGGAGAGGGTAAATTCCTGGCGTGCCCTTTGGTTCTGCTCATCTTAATGCTTCGATGTTTTTGACAGGGCCGGCTGGACGGGACTATTATATTTCATCTTGTTGGGGGATTATTACTTGCCGATGAAAGTTTGAACGCCGGAGCATTTCAAGAGATTTAAGGTTGCGGTACGTGCTTTCTCGTGGTAGTATTTCATAATAAGGTTAATATCTTTAGGTCGGCTTAATGTCGTTCTTCGTATAAGCAGGATTATTCTGTTGGTTACAAATGGTGAAGATAAATCTAATTAAAATCGGGCTTACAGTTGCTATTCTCCTTATATTCTCCGGGACAGGCAGAGCTGGCCCCTTTGACCTCGCCGCTACTCTTACCGAGGCGCCCCTCAGTGTCAACGGAGTCACCGCCGATGGAAGTTATATATATGGCGCCGGGGGTGATGGAGGGCTCTATATCTGGTCCCGCGGTTCGTTTGCCCTGCAGACCGTCCTTCTTGATGCTAACAGCTATCTGAATGATGTGGTGGTTCAGGGGGGTGCGGTATTTGCCGGCTCTTCCGATGAGTCGGTATACGCCTGGGATATCGCGACTTTTGGCCTGGCCGGGACACTTGCCGATGGCGGAGGGCCGATCTACGGTGTCTTTGCCGATAGTGATTACATTTACGGAGCGAGCGGCGATACTGACCTCTATATCTGGAATCGGGCTGACCTTTTGTTCAATACCTCTCTCACAGAATGTACCGATGTCTTAAATGATGTCTTTGCCGACAGTGACTATATCTACGGCGCGGGAGCTGATGACACGATCTATATCTGGTCCCGCGAGACATTTCTCCTCCAGCATACGCTCACCGGAGGGGGTGAGTTTCTCTCGGTCTTTGCCGACGATGACTATCTCTATGGCGGTTGTGAAGACGGAGAGCTATATCTCTGGACCCGGTCCGGGTTTACTGCCGTAACGGAGTTAGCCGGGGCGGGGGACTGGGTCAACTCGGCCTTCGGACGGGAACGCTTTATCTTCGGAGCCAGTGATAGCGATGATATCCTGGTCTGGAACCGGTACGCTCTCTTCTATATGGATAGTCTGAACGACGCGACCGACTGGATGAACGCTGTCTATGCTGACGCTGATTATATCTACGGGGCCTCGACCGACAGTTCAGTCTATGTCTGGGAGCAGGGGCCATTGGCTACCCCCACGCCGCCACCATCGCCTACTCCATCTCCGAGTCCGATACAGGCGACTCCGGCGCCCACGGCCAGTCCCGTGCCGACGCCATTCTGGTTGGTGCTGGGGGGGAACGATTATAACGGGGACGGCCGGGCGGATGCCGCGGTCTGGAACTCTGATTTGAGCCGCTGGGTGATCAGCTTCGCCGGGGGGGATGAACCGTCGATCGTCTATTTCGGGGATAGTGATGATATCGCCGCCCCGGGAGATTATGATGGGGACGGGACAACTGAAATCGGTATCTTCCGGCCCTCCACCGGCCTCTGGGCGGCCCGCGGTGTGACCCGGTTCTACTTCGGCGGCTCCGCCGATCTTCCGGTCCCCGCGGACTATAACGGAAATGGAACCACCGAGGGGGGAATCTTTCGCTCCGCCTCTTCCCTCTGGGCAATCCGGGGCTGGACCCGGTGGTACTTCGGCAATGACGGAGATATCCCTATTCCGGGAGATTACGACGGACTCGGTTCGGATCAGATCGCCATCTTCCGCCCTCCGGCCGGCCTCTGGGCGATCCGTGATCTTACCCGCCGATACTTCGGCCGGGACGGGGACCACCCGGTCCCGGGAGATTACGACGGGAGCGGGATCACCGATATCGGTATCTTTCGGGATCCCATCGGCCTCTGGGCGATATCGTCTATCACCCGGGTTTATTTCGGGACCGCCGGGGATATACCGCAGCCGGCGGATTATCGCGGCGACGGCACCGACCTGATCGGCATCTACCGCCCCTCCACCGGCCTCTGGGCAGTCCGGGGAGAGACCCGGATCTACTGGGGCGGTCCTGATTACACCCCGCTCCGGTAAGTTCCCGGGTTCGGAATTCAAATAAACCGCGGATGAAGCGGATTTAACGGATTATTTTTACCATAATCTGCATAATTCGTGTAATTCGCGTAATTCGTAGTTCATTAAGTTCCTGCTTCGGAATTTCAATAGCGCTCGTAGCGGCCCCGCCCCGGCGGGGCCACTACGAGGTTGCGCCGAAGGCGCTATGTTCTTTTCTGCGAAGATTCGCGAGCAGCGCAAAATGACCTGCGGTCATCGCGGGGTAAAATTCGCGGTTAAAAAAGTTGCGAAGCTAAGTTCCGGGGCCGGAAGTTGAATAGTCTCCCGTGTTAAATACGCACAAAACCCCAAAAAAGTTCATTATTTTTCATTTTTTTTGCTTTTTCGCTTGACAGGAATTGAAAAGTAGGGGAATATGGAACTGTAACGGTGAACTGTAGAGAGCAAAAGTGTGAACAAATAACTGCGCGAAGCGCGCAATAATTTGCCAAGGAGGCAAGAATGAGGAAGATCTCGGTAGGAGTCATAGCAGTATTGGCGCTGGCTTTCGGTATGCTAACAATAGCGGAAGCCGGGACAATAAACGAAGGGTTTGATAATTTTCAAAGCGGGAGCAGACCGCGGGGATGGACATTCGCATACTGCGATCAAAACAGTGATGCAAATACGGTCACCTTTGGACCGACCTCTGGTTCCCCCTCCGTCACGATGGATACCTACGGTGATCTGATTACCACAATCCAGTTCAATCAGTCGAGCGCGGGAACGGTGCAGTTCTGGGCGGAAGCCCTGGCGCTCAATGCCAGCAGTGCCCTGATGGTGAGGGAGTATGACGGCAGCACCTGGAACCGGGTAACAATGATTTATGGTCTGCCCACCACGGGTGTTGTCTATGGTCCCCTTGCTCTTAATCCCAGCGGTTCCCAGCAGGTTGAATTTTCATACAAGGACACCGCTAACAACACCGACATCTATCTGGATGATGTTGTAATAGATCCCGCCGCCACACCGGCGCCGACCGCGGCTCCGGTCATCGCTCCGACACCGGTTCACCTGGTTGCGGACTGGGATGATTATGATGGCGACGGTACAAGTGATATCGCCACCTACGATCCGACCAACGGCGTGTGGGATATTCGCAACGTAGCAGTTGCCACAGCCATCTTCGGCGGCGGCGCCAATGATATTCCGGCCCCGGGCGATTATGACGGAGACGGTGTCGCTGATCAGGCTTATTTCGACCAGGCCAGCGGCGCATGGTACGCGCAGGATGTGGCCACAGGCGCCTCGATAATCAACGGCGAGATCTGGGGTCAGATTGCTGACCTTCCCGTTGTGGGAGACTACGATGGTAACGGTACCGCTGATCTGGGGACCTGGCGTCCTTCCGACGGCCACTGGCGGATCAAGGGTATCACCGATATCTGGTACGGCCAGGCCGCGGGGATGTATCCGGTACCCGGCGACTATGACGGTGACGGAACAACCGATATCGCGATGTTCTATCCGACCACCGGAATCTGGTACGTCAATGGCATCGCTAACCGTTACTGGGGTGGTCCGACCACTGCTTTTGCCAAGCCGATGGACTACGATGGCAACGGTACCACCGACATAGGGATCTACAGGACCGACACACGGTGGTGGTATATCCGTGATCTGGTCGGCCC
Source organism: uncultured bacterium (assembly GCA_937885075.1). Taxonomy (GTDB): domain Bacteria; phylum Auribacterota; class Erginobacteria; order Erginobacterales; family Erginobacteraceae; genus CAKZYZ01. The sequence goes on from CAKZYZ010000036.1 coordinate 6,860, forward strand.
GGGTAATGTTAACTATAAGTATTGGGGTCTTGCCGGCGATATGCCTGCTATAGGTGACTTCGACGGTGACGGCGCGGCTGACCTGACTCAGTTCCGGCCGAGCCAGAACCGCTGGTGGATCATGTACTCAGGCACTGGTTACAACTATGTGGACTTCTCTGCCTCAGGTACGGATACCATAGTTGACGGGGCGACCAGCTACTAATCAACCTCTAACCGAGCCGGGTCCGCCTTTCTGGCGGGCCCGGCTTTTTTTGTTTGTCGGGGAGATGATGAGAACATACCTTATTGTCCTGGCAGGTTTTCTCGTTTTAGCGGTTCCATCTTTCTTCCCCGGGCCTTCGATGGGAGAAGAAGTGGATCCGCCCTCTTTTTCCCTGAAGGTGGAAGATAGAAAGGTTACTCTCCGGGCCCGGGATGCCGGACTGGAAGAGATCCTGGAGGAGTTATCCCGCCGGGCGGGGTTTGAACTGTTCATCTACGAAGATATAGAGAGGAAGGTCACGATCGATATCAAAGATCTCCCCCTGGAAGAAGCTCTGAAGAAGCTGCTCCCGAATTACGGCTTTCTCTTCCGGAGAACATCGGAAGGGGATCTCATGCTCCGGGCGGTGGCGGTGGTTCAGAGCCGGAAGGGGAAGGGGAAGGGGGAAGCCAGCGGGGGGTTTGTCCGGGCCTCAATCGGCCGGATTGCCTACGGGAACGGCTCGTCCGAGATTGGACGGATCAATCTCCCGGAAGTGGAACGGCAGGGACCACAGTCCTTCGCGGTTGACGGGAAAGGGGATATCTACATCTCTGACACGGTAAATGGACGGGTCCAGGTTTATGGCCCACGCGGTAAGCTGCAGCGGTCAATAGCCATCCCGGGCCGCCCGGGTGATATCGCCGGTACCGAGGCCGGGGATCTCTTCGTCCTGAATGAGGGGAAGGGGGATATCCTCCATTTTTCCCCGGACGGAGATAAGCCC
>CAKZYZ010000037.1 GCA_937885075.1 uncultured bacterium
ATAGAAGGAGGATGGTGGAGACTGGTAAAAGGTATGGAAGGGGGCGGGGGGGGGGGTGGGGGGGGGTGGGGTGGGGGGTGTGGTGGTTTTTTTTTTTTTAATGATACGGCGACCACCGAGATCTACACTCTTTCCCTACACGACGCTCTTCCGATCTCATAAGTAATCAAATCCGTGTCAAACCGGTAGCGCCAGACCGACCCGATAAAACCCGCCCGGGGACCGGGGATCTCCACCAGGTCAGGGGGAAGGGGGAGGCTCCGGTCAGCCCCCCGGTTAAAATGATCGAATTCCACTCCGGTGGATACATGAAACACCCGGGGACCGGCAGATTTATTGCGCTGGTAAGACGGCCGGGAAAGATTGATCATAATATCAACCGACCTGATAAGTTCATGCTCGCGATCTTCGATCCGGCGGGAACTTTTGAAATTCCGGTGAAAGAGGGCGTAGCCGGTATGATTATCAACGCAGTCATAGAGTTTGAGTTCACCTCCCAGCCGGTTTACTATCCGGGAGGAGCCGAAGTAATAGGTCCAGATCATATATTTTTGCCATCCCAGTTTCCTGATCGCTTTCCTGATCATCGCGGACACCAGCCAATCCCGCAAAGCCATCATCGATCTGAAGCGCAGAGCGGGGAGAAAATTATAGGGGGGAGTATAGAGCCAGACCCGGGGGGCAGCCTGCCGGAAGCGGGGGGAGGAAGAGCCCGGCGAGAAAATATTCTTCAGCCATTGCCGGAAGGAAACGCGAACTGCCAGATAGACGAAGAGAACATTGTGCTCTTTAGAGAGTACTCTCATGATCTGCTGCCGGTTCCCCCGGAAGGGGTTATCCCAGCGGGCCGAAGAGAGGCAGACGATATTTAATCTGTCATCACTCATAATTCTTACTTCGTAAAAATTAGTATGGTTTTTGTTTCGACAGTTCTGAGAGAATACCAAAATAAAGAGTTGATATTCAATATATTATAAAGCAAAATATTTTTTTGGGCGTAAGCTTTCAGTAAACACCGTTGCCCCGTGCTCTTAGAGGCCCCGCCACCGGGGCCATCGTGTGGCAGCCTAAAGGCAGCCGCTACGAGAGGACGGGGATTTACTGAAAGCTTACTTATGAAAAGTGACAAATACAGGTTTTCAATATAGCGAATAATATGAGAATTCTCGCAATATCCCATTCCGCGGTATTGGCGGATTATCAGGAGAGGTTTTCCCGGGTCGCTCAGACCGGCGGGATTGAACTCACTCTCCTGGTTCCCCGGCGCTGGCGGCAGTTCAACCGGATGATCAAACTGGAGAAGACCGCCGATCCCGATTACCGGATCATATCCCGGCAGCCTTTTTCCTGGGGGATAAAAGGCCACGGGCGAAAAAATGTCACTCACTTCTATCCGGGGATAAAAAAGCTGATCCGGGAGATCCAGCCCGATCTGATCGAACTCTGGGAAGAACCGTTCTCCGCCGTTACCGCCCATACCATCCGGGCCGCGCGAAGAGTATGCCCGGGGGCGAAAATTATCTTCTTCTCCGCCCAAAATATCTCCCGCCGCTATCCCCCGCCCTTCTCCTTCTTTGAGAGATATACCTACCGCAACGCTGATTACGCTTTTGTGATTAATTCCGAGGCCGAACAAATTATCAAAGAACGGGGATGGCAAAATCCTTCTCTGGTACTGCCCCTGGGGGTAAACCCCGCTCAGTTCAAGAGATCAGACCAAGCTTTGCTCCGCCGCCAACTGGGCCTGACCGGATTTGCCGTCGGATTTGTCGGGAAACTGGAGAAGCAGAAGGGGGTAATCGACCTGCTGGCGGCAGCGGCCGGATTACCGGAATCGGTTTCCCTCTTAATAATAGGTGACGGTCCTTTAAAGGAGCAGATTCAAGCCGAGGCAAAAAAGAGAGGCCTCAGCCCCCGGGTAGTGATGATCGACACGGTCGATCATGGAGATCTTCCCCGCTACCTGAACTGTATGGATCTTCTCGTCCTCCCTTCCATCACCCTCCCCCACCTGAAAGAACAGTTCGGCCGGGTCCTGGTGGAAGCCATGAGCTGTGAAGTGCCGGTAATCGGATCGGATTCCGGGGAGATCCCGAATGTTATCGGCGATACCGGACTGGTATTTCCCGAAGGGGATCATGAAGCATTGGGGAGAAAAATAACCGAGATTATGGATAATCCGGTCAGAGCGAAGGAGTTCGCCCGCCGGGGACACTGCCGGGTGGAGGATGAGTTTGCCTGGTCGGTGATTGCCCATCAACAGATCAAGGTATATTATAGTTTATTCAACTCGGATTATTCATCCCATATACGGGATGAATAAATCAGCGAAGAACACGCCCTGGGCTATGTAAATGGAAAATAATATCAGCAAATCATACTGGAAAACAAGGTCGGCATTAGTCACAATTATTCTAATGGACCTGGCGGCAGCAACTTTTATTGCCGTTGCCTATTATCCTCTCAAGACTTGCGGAAGAGTTGATTGTATAATAATGTTAATCAGGTTTTGTTGCTGTTTACTGGGGTTATCTTTAACTTGCTGGTTTATGCTCATAAAACCGATCTGTTCCCGGTTAGGGATTTCATTAAGAGACGGGATGGTAAAATATGCCTTGGTTCATTGTTCTTCTTTAATTTTACTTTTTCTCATCCCCGAATATACGGTTTTCCCTCTCCATCCGGTTCATCTCGGTTATGCCAAACCGTATATTCTAATTCTCTGGTTAGTAGTTTCCACAGCTATATTATTAATCTTTTTCATCCCGTCAATAATACTGAAAAAATTAGAAAAATTTTTATCCGTTCATGCCGGGTTAATTCTATTATTTATTATACTTTCATTCGCTCTTTCAACATTTTATATCGCTTTGATAAAATATCTGAGGTTCGGGGGATATTATGAAGATTCAGCTCACTTTGTTCAATCTCTTTATAATTGCACTTCAGGCAAATTTGATATCGTTACTGTCCAGGGGAAGAGCTTATTAGGAATTCATTTTTCCCCGTTTCTCTATCTTTTTGTGCCGGTTTATTATCTATTTAGATACCCTCCCACTATTTTTTTCCTCCGGTCTTGTTTTATCTCGCTTTCTATTTTGCCTTTGTATTTAACACCGATTTCCACAGTGCTATAAGCGTCACATAGAGCCACGCTCGCAATAATCACAATTCTTATAGTAGCAATGCGTTATGATTATATCAACAAAAAATGTTAGCGAAATTATGACGCTTAAAGA
>CAKZYZ010000038.1 GCA_937885075.1 uncultured bacterium
ATTCCTGCGCAGGTAATGTGATTAATATAGTTGATCATGTTTTCTGTATATTAATACTGCTTTTATGATTATATCTATTTGTTTTTTTTTTTAATGATACGGCGACCACCGAGATCTACACTCTTTCCCTACACGACGCTCTTCCGATCTGTTATGGCTTCCCGTTAGTCTATCTTTGGGATAGGGTTTTGCAGATGTTCCTATAGCATAACTGCACTTTAATTAGGAGATATTTTGGACACACACCAACCCCGCATCGATGGCAGCTATTATCGGAGCGCAAAAGGGTTACAGATTCTCGAGCACCGTGGTCACTCCAATCGCAGTTCTCAGGTTATTCTCTCTCGTTCCGCTCAGGCAATCCCGAAAGGAGTCAAGTGCCAGACCGATATTATTGCTCTCATCGTAATTGAAATCCTTCCACTCCTCTATCAACTGGTCTCCCGTGAGTCCCTCGGTTTTCCGGTAGAACATAACCCGCAAAGAGGGGCGTTGAGACGGATCATAGATAATGCTCCCCTTATCTCCATAGATAACCACCTCTTTCTTCTTTCCGGGATAGTTGAGGCTGACATCAAGATATCCGGAAAAACTATCGTCCTCCCTTCGAAAATGAATTAATCCGCTCTCGACCGTTCTATCCCCACGGATCAAATCCTCCCTTTTAAAAGTAAGCTCACCGAGAGGGACAAACATATCGAGGACCGCCAGAAGATGTGAAGCCAGAAGCCAGTAAACATCATATTCCAGAAATCGGCCGGTCTGTTTGAGGGATAACTGGATGGACTGAATCTTTCCGATCCCCCCGTCCCGGATGATCTCCACCGCCCGGGCAAGAGATTTTGAGAAAGTATAGATATAATCGGTGAGGATGGTCAAATTCTTCTGGAGGGCTATCTCTTGAAGAATTGCGGCCTCTTCGCGTTTCATAGTAAGAGGCTTTTCTATCAGCAGGTTCTTGCCCGCCGCTAAAACCTGCCGGCCGATCTCAAAATGAGTCTTAATGGGAGTAGCAACGACAATAGCGCGGACTGCCGAATCACCCAGAATTACTTCCAGGTCAGGAGTAAATATTTTACCGTACTGTTTAACTCTATCTCTGTCAGATAGATCTTTTAACGAACGAAAATAAACATACTTGAGATCATAACCGGTATCTTTCCGGAGATACCGATAGAGCTTCTGCCCCCAATAGCCGTATCCTATCAGAGCTATCCTCTCCCTATCCATTTTTCTCCCGCATCCGACTGTAAGCTTCGTTGACCTCCAGAGCCATCCGATTGCAGCGCGCTCCCACCCTAAAACAGGTTGAGGGACGAAAATCAGGATCCTCGTTCATAAGAATCATCTTCTCGAACTCTTCCAGATCGGATGTCAATGGGCCTAATTGATTCATCATAAAAGTAGGAGAAGCGGTGCTGGAACACCGATAGATATATCCATCAGCGCCAATCGTAATTTGATAGTATGAGTAAACACAGTACCTATAGTTCATCCTATCGACATCCTGATAATCGGGGGGGAGGTAGAAGATATAGGGCTTCTCCGAAGTATCCTTTGAAACCAATGGTCCGAAAAACTCCTCAAACTCCTTATCCTGCACTATCTCAATATCTTTCTTATATTCCCGGCAGACATCGAAGTCCTGCCCGTATACCGCGTAAGGGATTGAGAATCTCAATGAATCCACACCGATCTCTTTCATCAGTTTGATGATCCCCAGAAGCTCTTCCGGGGAGGAGTTATGCTCATTAAGAAGATAGACCACCCGGAGGGAGAGTTTTTCCGGGTCAGGGGCTTGCCGCTTAATATCCGCTATCTTCCTGAGGCCTTCAATGATCTCATCAAACCAGTTATATTTTATCCTCTTACTGGCCATATGACTCTTTGCTGTTCCAGCGTCAAGGCTGACCGAGAGGTAATCAAGAGGAGAGTCGGCAATCCGAAATATTTCGCTGAGAAAAGACTCCGACTTTTCCCGTCGAAGTAGGAGTGAACCGTTGGTATGAATCCCGAAGTGAGAACCGGTCTGCTTGGTCAGGTTGAGGAAACGGAGGAAATATGGGTTTAAGAGGGGTTCGGAATATGCCCCCCCGTAAATATAGTATGGGATCTTTCCGGCCAATTTCTGCATTAACTCCAATGCGTCTTCTTCATACGGGACGGTCGGGCGGAGGAGCAGATCCCCCTGGCAGTATGGGCAGTGAAAATTACAGAACCGCTTATGGTCCCCCGGAAGGTGAATCTCGATCTGCCGGGGATAGACCATCTTCCCGCTGAAAATCAGGTTGAGATCACCTTTTAGATGATTCTTTAGAATATTGAAATACTGGTAATTTTGGGGTCTCTTGTCTTTTGACAATTTAATCACTCCCTTATTTCGATCTGAAGATAAACCTAAATAAATATTATACTTTTATCTTCCGGGCTACAGCATAGATACTGATGCCGATTGGGAAATTAATAATACTGAGTAGTCGGTTCTCCAATCGTAATAATTGTAAAAGCGCATTATTAATGACAGGTTTCAACTCGTAGAGTTGATCCCCCTGTTCTTTCTTATCTCCCGGAAACCACCTCTGTAAGACCCTCATTAAATATACCGGGAAGAAGAGAGTAAAGTTCCAGAAGGAAATGCTGTCAACAGCAAAACCCCCGGTCCGCAGGAGATGAATCATGGCTGATTTCGAATAACGCCGGTGGTGATGGCAGATTTCATCGTGGCTGCTCCATAAAGATTTAAAGGCGGGAACAGTTATAATCAATCTTCCATCCCTTTTCAATATTCTCTTCCACTCCCTCAAAGCACCGGAATCGTCCTCAATATGTTCCAGAACATCAGCGGCAATTATCACGTCAAACAGCTCATCTTCAAAAGTGGTCTCCATGCAGTCCTGACGGGAGATATTCATTATGCCTCGTTCCCGGCAGAGACCTACCATCATCTGACTGAGATCTATTCCGAATATATCTTTGAATCCATTCTTACGCAGGAGACTGATCAGAAGCCCCCCTCCACATCCGGCATCTAAAACCTTAGAGTCGGGAGATCCTCCACTCTGAGAGATCAAAGCAACAAGAAGTTCTCTTCTCGCCCGAAACAACCAGTAGGACGCCTCCAGTCCCCGTCTCTTATTTTCATAGGTTGGGTCCATAACTTTTATTTAACTCCAGTAAAAAGCCGTTTAATGATCTGGAGAGCCTTTCCCGGATTGAGAAACGAGGCAAATTCCCGCATACGGCGGGGACTGGAGAGATAAAATTTCCAATAAGCCCTCCTCTGTAGAAGCTGAAGCTGGCGGGAGGATAACCAGCTGTTCCGCAGCGCTCCGCCGAGTTGTTTGCCGTAGTACTGGTAATTTTCGCTTTCCAGGGAATACCCTCTCTCCCCCCTCTTTGCCCATCTATATATTTCAGTACCGGGGAATGGGACCAGGATCGCGAAGTTCACATGGTCGATCGGCAGACTCTTCGCGAAATCGATCGTTTCTCCGATTGTCTCCTCCGTGTCGCCGGGTAGTCCAAATATGAAGTTCCCCCTGACAAAGAGGTCCTTAGCACGGCAGATTCGGACCACGCTGCGGATCTGGGCGGTGGTGATCCCCTTGCTGCTCTTCTCCAGCACCGCATCATTGCCGGATTCTATGCCCAGCTTGAGATAGGTGCATCCGGCCCGGCTGATAGCATCAATCAGCTCCTCGTCCAGTGTATCGGCACGGGCATTGGCGCTCCAGCGGAATTTAAGGTTCAGTCCCCGGCTAATTATTTCATTACAGATTGCCAGCGCATTATCTTTATTTACGCCGAAGGTTCCATCGATAAAATCAGCGTGCCGGAGACCATATCTATCCACGTATGACTCCAATTCATTGACGAAAGAGACCGGGTCTTTGTATGTAGGTTGTCTTCCTATCGTCCTGAAACAGAATACACAGGCAAATGGACAGCCGCGCATTGATTCAACCGGCAGAAAAAGACCACTCCCCCCGTAGAACTTCATGTTCCGGTGATTTTCCAGTTTATATAGGTCAAAGGCGGGTTCAGCAAGTTCTGAGAGATCGGAAATCCGGGCACGGGGGGTGGTCCGTTTTAATTCCGGACCGGAACGGAATATAATGCCGTCTATGCTTTCTCGATCCTTTCCCCGGGCAATCTCCAATACTGTCTCTTCGCCCTCACCCAGAACCCCGATGTCGAATTGGGGGGAATTGTCCATCGTCTCCCCGGGAAGGGCGGTGATATGCGCCCCCCCGAGAATGGTAATAATCCGGGGATCGACATCCTTGACCAGCTCGGCGGTACCGGCAGCGTCATAGATCTCAGTCGTATAGGCGGGAATCCCCACCAGCGCCGGTTCAAAGCGCCTGATGATATCCCGGATCTCCTCCACCGTCTGATAATGGGGCTCCAGGATCTTAACCTCGATACCGTTCCGGCGCAGGTTACCAGCGATTGAGGCTATTCCGTATCGGATACCGGTATAGTGAGCCTCGAAGATATCTTTTCGGTCTGAAAATAATATCGGAGAGTTAAATAAAAGCACACGCTTCATGGCATAAAGGATGCGGAGAAGTATACCGAAAAGATAGGCAGATCACTCTTCCCAGACTTTATTGTCGGGATGGATGAGAATCTCCTTAATATATTTTTTTCTCTTATTCTTACCGGTCTGATGGTGAAATACAAAGTTATCGGCAATCTTTTTTATAAGGAGAAATTGGGCCCCGACAAATAAAAGAAGGCCCCCTACGATTATGCCCACAACCCCACCACCGGTTCCGGCTCCTATGATGCGTATCATGTAATTCAAGAAGAGAACGGTGATGCCGATCCCGGTCAGGATCAGACCCCAGACTCCGAGGAGGTAGTTCCGTCGAAAATTAAACTTGATCGTAAAGAGAACGATCAACAGGTCGGAGAGCCCCCTCTTCAGCCTGGTATACTTGCTGTATTTAGAATCCCCGTGACGTCGAGGGTTGTGGCTGATAGGCACTTCCACTACCTTGAAACCATCATAATGGGCAAAGACCAGGGCGAATCGATAGAGATCCCCGTAAAGATTGAGGGCTTTCAAGACCTTCTTCCGATAACATCTCATACCCGAGAAATAGTCCATAAGGCGCAGGCCCGTCGTTTTTCGGATGATCCCGTTGAAAAGCCTGGAGGTCAGTATCTTGCCCCTGGGATCCTGGCGCCCCTGGCGCATACCCGAGACCAGATCATACCCCTCCACCAATTTATCCACCATCGGACCAAGGTCGGCCGGATCATTCTGCAGATCACTGTCCAGGGTTGCAATAATATCTCCCCGGGCAATCTCAAAACCCTGTTCCAGCGCGGGAGTCTTCCCGAAATTTTTATAGAGATGTATGATAGAGACAAAGTCATTATCGCTAAAGAAACCGTTCAGTATCTCTTCACATCCGTCACTAGAACCATCATTGACAAAGATGACATCATAATACGGAGTAATTCCGGGGAGGACTTCCTCCAGCTTCAGGAAAAGTTCCGGCAAATTTTCCGCTTCATTGTAAACCGGAACAACTACGGAAAGACTGATTGTTTTTGTATTCTCTTTATTCATTATAGAACTTAGCCCTCCCTTCGTTCGGGCAACTTTTAGATCGGAAGAGCGTCGTGTAGGGAAAGAGTGTAGATCTCGGTGGTCGCCGTATCATTAAAAAAAAAAATAAAGAATATATAAAAAAAACCAGGAAGTTTATAAAAAATCAAAAAAAATACTCACGGTACAGCAGTACGAATACTAGTAGTCGATGACGCGAGCGATAG
>CAKZYZ010000039.1 GCA_937885075.1 uncultured bacterium
TTTTTAATGATACGGCGACCACCGAGATCTACACTCTTTCCCTACACGACGCTCTTCCGATCTCTACCTCGGCCCCAATTAAAGGAGAATATCAGACGTCGCTAAAGCTATGTCGGACAGGTCGAACACCGAACTCCGAATGTCGAATGTCGAAGTTGCCTCGCCTCGGCTTCTTTTACTTCGACATTCGATATTCGATGTTCTGCGGTTCGTTATTCGCTTTTTGCATTTGGAAATTGGATATTGGTCATTGGATATTTCCGGGTAGAGCCGGGAGTTGCCTCCCGGCGCCCCCACAGATCCGGACGAGCAGGTTTCCCGCATCCGGTTCCTCGATGTCATGGTTTCACTGCGCATACAGAGTGTACCACTCTTGGCGGCGGCAACGAAAAGTACTCCAAAATCCGGTTGAATCTCGACCATGGCATATCGCCTCGCCGCTGTCGGCGGTTCAGCCAAAACCTCCATGATCGCTTTACCTGGTCATAATACCGTTTTAACTGTTCATAATTACCGGTAATCCCATAATAGCCATAATGCCCCTGCACCTTCCGGCTCAGGGCGGCTCGCTGAACTCTCAGACCTTTATGCCGATTGTCCTTACACCACTGTCGAATGTTTCTTACTGAGCGGACAAACCGATCTTTGGCAGTCTTTCGTTTGACTACCCACCGGCCGCTCCTCGACTTTCCCCAATAATGGGTAAAACCAAGAAAGTTAAATGTACCCGGCTTGGGCCTTCCATCACCTTCTGGAATAAATCTTACCAAACGTGTCTTATCCGGATGGACCTTAAGTCCATATTCGGCTAAGCGTCTGATCATCTGCTCTTTTACCTGTAAGGCTTCCCTTTTATTTTTGAAGACTATTACAAAGTCATCCGCATAACGGATCATCCTTGCCTGCCCTCTCAGGTACGGCCTCACTTCTTGCTCAAACCACTTATCGAGCACATAGTGCAGATATATATTGCTCAGGAGCGGTGAAATTACTCCACCTTGGGGCGTGCCCGCTTCCGGGTACCACACCTTACCCCTTTCCAATACCCCCGCCTTTAACCACTTTCCAATTAACCGCAGGATCACTCCATCCCGCACCCTATGCCGGATCAGCTCCCTCAGATATTTATGTACCAGAGTCGTGAAAAACTCTCGCAAATCCACATCCAGCACCCAGCCACCGCCCATCCCCATAATCTGACTCCACATCTCTTCCAGAGCCTGATGGGCTGAGCGACCGGGCCGAAAACCCTTAGAACATTCCAGAAAGTCCTGCTCGTAAATACTCTCCAGGAGCATTACCACCGCTCTCTGGAGCAACTTATCCTCCGTGGTCGGCTTTCCTATCGGTCGAGTTTCCTTGCCGTCTCCTTTGGGGATATCTTTCCTGACCACAGGTGGGGCTACATACTTTCCTGATTTCGCCCTTTCCAGCAGATCAGGGATATTCTCCTCCAGATTACGACCATATTCCCCTACCGTTATTCCATCCAACCCCGGTGAGCTCTTCTTCCGGATCCGCTTAAAGGCTTCCCTCATCCACTCATCGTCAAGATAGTGGTTCAGGGACGTGAATCCCATATCAGGGGATTGCTTCGCCAGCCGTGCTATCCGTTGTTGTTTAGTTGACACGCTCATCGGTTCCGATGCACCGCGCTTGTTTCCCAGCAACGGCTCCATGACCCGGTATCCCCTTCCCTACTCACAGGCTTCTCTCGGGTAGAGTTTCCCTGCTTTCTAACGGTACTATGAAGATACTAAGACTTCCTATTTTCCTTCCCGCTTCACTTCGTTTCCTTCGCTCCACGGTACCACTCCGGCTCCTGCTCGTTCGCTCCCACGTCTCGCCAGAAGCTGCGAAACATAGGCCCGGGGCTTTTATCAAGCGGCTCCCCTTATTCCACCGCCCTATTCTATTGGGTGGAGTCCATAGGATCTCCCAACTTCCTGAGGAACCCTTACCTATGCCTATGCCCTGCTCTCAGACCCCGGTCGGCCCAATCATAACTCGCCTCTTTCCTACGCTATGGTCGGCTCGGTCCCCGCTTACGTCCACTACGAAGACTCCAAACAAAATAAACTATTTCGTGGCTCAATCACACGGCCTCAGCATTCGCTGTCTACGCTTCGTGCCGCCATTACTGACGACTACGCAAGACTCGCTTCCGACTGATGGCTAATCTCTATCGGGCACCTTACTGGTGCTGGGTTCCAATGAAAGGTTTCCATACTTATGGTGTATTTCCCCCCTTCTCAGGCGTAGTGCCCCAATTATTTATCCTGTTCACCAACTGGGGCACTTTGTTGGCGCCAGGACATTCAGTTTTTCCTTTTGCCTTTTCCCTTTTTTTCTACGGTCAACTGACAACCAGCAACTGTCAACTTTCTTTTCCGTCAACTGTCAACCAGCAACCGTCAACTTTCTTTACTGCGTAATGGAAATATCGTCGATCCAAGCCTCAGCACCGGAATCCGTAGAGAAGGTCTCTACTTTTAGTTTCAAGACACCATCCGCGTTGGGGGCACCGGTTACGGTCAACTCGGTCCAGGAACCGACCGCTCCACCGGAGGCGGTGGCGGCGCCGGTTCCGACGATGCCGAGTCCGTTCAACGTGATCGTCGGATCGGTCTGGGCGCCATAGGACGCGTTCTTTCGCAGATACGCGCTCACCGTTACCGGATCGGTGGCGTTCACCGCGAACTTGAACTCATAGGAGGCCTCCTTCTCCATCCGGACCGAGACGCCATCCACCTTGTAGGTAGTGGTATCCTGGAAGATGTTGATCGCGTCCTGGTAGTTTACGGTATGGTAATAAGAATCATCCGAGGGATTGGAGGCTGCATCTTCCGCGATCGCGGAGATGGTATGGGGTCCATCATCAAGCGGAGTGCCGGGGGTGTAAGTCCAGTCTCCATTTTCATCGACGGTAGTCTGCCCAAGATAGACCCCGCCATCATAGACATTAACCGTGGCGTTGGCCTCCGCCGTCCCGCTGATTTGGGTTATCCGGCTCTGCTCATCATAGAGAAAACCGGTTATCTGAGGCGCAGAGGGAGCCAGCGTGTCTACGATAATATTATCATTGGCAGCGTTCCCAATGTTGCCATATTCATCCTTCGCCCAGACATAGACATTTATAGTTCCTTCCGAAGCCCCTGAAAGCTGACCGGGGGAAGATGCATCCTCGGTCCCGGTCTCCGTCCCGCCATTGTCGGTGAATGAGTAGTAGTACGTAGAGATCGTATTCGTATCGGCAAACCCGGACCAGGTGAAGTCGAGCGTGGAGTCCTGAGAATAGGTGGCGCCGGAATCGATAATCACCGTGGCGCCGGATTCCGAGGGTGCTGCGTTATCAAGAGCAAACGCGGACGACTCAACGGCCGTCCCGGCAGCCATTCCATCATACGGAGTGATCCTTAACTTGTAGGAACCATCCGCCGAGGGGACATCCGTCCCGGAGAGCCACTTGAAAGAGACCTTGTTGGCGCCGGAACTGGTGGTGATGTAGCCGGACGCGTTCCCGACCTGGTAGGTATCGGCATTCGCAACTTTCGGATCGCCATAGGTGGCTGTGGTATCCGCATCGACCTCGCTCAGTGTGGCCTTCATCCAAGTGTCATATGAAAGGCCAGGCGCGTATTCGACAAGGAACTGGCACTCATCGTCATCATCCGCGTCGTCAATCTCCACCTCCGCCGTCACCTTTCCTGATCCGTCCATTGTCTGGGATATAGCGGTGCAACCGGTGAATGAGGCTGTGGGCACCGTATTCGGCGACGCAAAAGTCCCGGTACTGTTCTGGTTGTTGTATTCTGTGGCGATCCAATCAGCAGAACGGGCTATATTCGAAAATCGGCTATCATCTAAAACACCGTTGAGCGGCGAGGTGTGTCCTGACTCATTTCCCAGCGTAAATATACGAACTCTATCGGCTTGAGTAACACTGCTATCCTGGTCCACGGTATAAGGGGTATCTTCAATACCATTAACGAACGCTCTTAGATTTGAGCCATCCCATGTCTGCACCACATAATACCAACTACTGTTTGAGAGCGAGGTGTTGCCCCGATAGACTTTTACATTCGCAGCGGACGAGTTGTCAACAACAACGACAGTAAACTTGCTGCCTAATATCTTGTTCGCTATATCACTATAACCCGAGCTGTTCCTAAATTTACACAAATGCTGACTATCAATACTGGCATCGCTAAAGAAGACCCAATTAGACAGCGTGTGTGCATTAGTTGCATACCCCGTTTCTCCATTCCGTTCAATATAGTTTCCGCTACTATACGATTGGGCATATCCTATTTTTCCACTTGAAGTCGGCGCCGGCTGGATTGCGCTCTGTTTAGTTTGATCGCGATTCCCGGCACTGTCATAAACCAGCGTCCCGGAAGTTTCGCCTAAGTGATATACAGCCTTATAATTACCATCCCAAACATTCTGAGCGCCGTAGGTTTCGGAATCATCGTAGGCGATGGCGTTGGCGTTGTCATACCAGACGTAAAAGGTGGTATCACTTTGGCTGGAGAGGGTGGGGACTTTGACCCAGACTTCCGAGATCTCGGAGGCGGAGTTCCAGCTCACTATCTCGAACGGCATCTCCGTCGTGCCGGCGGAGTCTGTTGAGAAGCGCAAGTCACCAGGAATCAATGACGGG
>CAKZYZ010000040.1 GCA_937885075.1 uncultured bacterium
TTCAAGCAGAAGACGGCATACGAGATATATCAGTGTGACTGGAGTTCAGACGTGTGCTCTTCCGATCTCCAGATAAATATCAACGCCCAGGTTACATCCGGGGGGATACTGATCAACCTCCAGATCGTCGGCGCTCCGGAGAGCCCGAAACTGATCCTCACCTCCCAGCCGCCCCAACCCCCTGATGAAGTATTGGCCCGGCTGCTCTTCGGCGCCAGCAAGGCATCTCTCACCGCGATGGAGGGACTACGGGTCGCCTACGGACTACAGGTCCTGCAGGGAGGAAACGATGTTGTCGATTACCTGACCGGCTGGACTTCTTTTCTCGGAGGACCTCAGCTTAATATTACCCAGTACGCCAATGACCCTAATGCTTCGGCGGTCAGCGCCAGGTGGGAGTTATCAGATGACATATCGGTCGAAAACCAGAAATCATTGGCCGGATCAGGAGACCTGGTAATCTTTTATCTGGACCTCACCCGCTGGATCCAGCTGATGACCATAGCCGGGGTGAGCGGGGCGGGCGATGGGGCGCGGGTCCGGTGGCACTATGATTTTTAAAATAAATTAGCTCACTTCGTTCGCAAATTTATGTGGGATCGCTTCCCGACTTTGTCGGGAAGACTTGTAGTATCGGCTTCGCCTTGTGGGAAATGTAGTATCGCCCCCCGGATTCATCCGGGGGGCTTGTTAAGCCAGCTTAGCGGAAAGCCGGATATTCAAGCGCCTGCCTGCCGGCAGGCAGGCAGCGATACCACAACTCCCACAAAGAATGCCGGAGGCATTCTGATCCTACAAGTCCTGAAGCGAAAGCGAAAGGACGATACCATTGAATTAGCGCAGAGCGCTAATTCAATGCTTTCTTCAGAGCATCGACCTGATCGGTGATCTCCCAGGTGAAACCTTCGTCTTCCCGGCCAAAGTGGCCGTAGGCGGCGGTCTTCTGATAGATCGGGCGGCGGAGGTCCAGCATCTCGATAATGCCGCGGGGCTTGAGAGCAAAGACCTGCCGGACCAGCTTAACCAACTCCTCGTCGGAGTATTTGCTTGTCCCGTGGGCGTTGACATAGACCGAAACCGGCTCGGCGACACCGATCGCGTAGGCCAGCTGAATCTCGCAGCGGTCCGCCAGGCCGGCAGCTACGATATTCTTGGCGATATACCGGCACATGTAAGACGCGGACCGATCAACCTTGGAAGGATCTTTTCCGGAGAAAGCGCCTCCACCGTGAGGAGCCTCTCCGCCATAGGTATCAACGATGATCTTCCGGCCGGTTACGCCCGTATCGGACTGCGGGCCGCCGATCACAAACTTCCCGGTCCCGTTAATGGTACATATAGTCTCGCCTTCTTTATAGAAATCTTTCAGGACCGGTTTTATTACTTCATCCAGAATAGCTTTTTTCGCCTCCTCGGTCACGAACTGACCGCTTTCGTCCACTACATCGCTGGTATGCTGGGCCGCGATCACCACCCGGGGAACACCAACAATTTTACCATCCCGATATTCAACCGTAACCTGGGATTTCCCATCGGGCCCCAGCCAGGGAAGGACTTTCTCTTTCCGGACCTGAGCTAACAGGTAACAGAGACGATGAGCCAGCATGATCGGCAGAGGCATAAGTTCAGGGGTCTCCCGACAGGCGTAGCCGACCATCAATCCCTGATCCCCCGCGCCCTGTTCCTTAAATTCACCCTCACCCTCGGTAACCCCCTGAGAGATATCGGGGGATTGATGCCCGATCGCGTTGAGGATAGCGCAACTATGATAATCAAAACCATACCGGGGATCATCATAACCGATCTCCTTCACTACTTTCCGGACCAGATCCGGAACATCAATGTAGGTAGTGGTAGTAATCTCGCCGCCGACAATGGCCAGACCGGTGGTGATAAATGTCTCACAGGCTACCCGCCCCTGCGGATCTTCTGACATTACTTTGTCCAGAACAGCGTCCGAGATCTGATCGCAGACTTTATCCGGGTGACCTTCGGTCACTGACTCGGAAGTAAAGATATAATGTTTGGGTTTCATAAAACCTCCATTTATTAAGTGCCTTAAGTGCCTAAAGTGCACTAAAGTGCCTAAAGTTAAAAACTACACAGTGTTATCACAACTTAGCCCTTGCTTTGATCGGGCAACTTCTCCCCTAATGAAAGAAGGAAATCAGGAGAATTCAAATACTCTCCCTCCTACCTTCATGCATTCCTTATATGTTATTGTCCCGGTAACATCAATTAAGACAACCGGGATCCCGAAGGATTTCGGGACCCGAGACTTAATATTAAATCCCAAAATATTTCGGGAGAGAAAATTCTAAAGCAGGAACAAAATCGAAAGGTGGGAGAATAAAATAAGTCTTCTCATATAGCAAGAATAAAATCCAGCCCGGGGAATTGGGAGTAGGGATAGTTAATATCCAATGACCAATTTCCAACTGCCAACCTGTCCGCCATAGCTTTAGCGAAGGCTGATTTCCAAGTAACAAAAACAAAAATTTAGGCAAAACGATTACAGGAAGGACGATTAAAACAAAATAATTCAGGCAGAATGATTCATAGGAATATTATAAAACCTGAGGCGAGGCTAATCATTCTGCCCCAAATTATTCTGCCTTAAAAGGCCCGAGGTCCTTATGTTAGACAAATAGTCCTGCCTGTAATCGTCCTGCCTAAATTTCTTTTTGCTGTTAATAGTCCTGCCGGCAATCGTCACTTGAAAATTGGCAGTTGGGAGCTGGCTGTTGTACATTCGGCTTTCTGTAGTTAACCCTGAACGTTCCAGGATTCAGAGTGATCCCGAAAACTCGGCGGAATCCGCGTCTCTACAACTTATTCTCTTCCCATTTGAGGAGGGTGGGGTCGATGCTGGAGAGCAGTTTTATTGACTCCTTCCTGATTTTATCGGCCGAGCGGTACCGCAATACGGTATGAGCAAGCTTACGGACATCGGCCAGACGTAGCGATGTAATTACTTTTTTAACCTCAGGGATCATTACCGGACTCACGCTGAACTCATCCAGTCCCAGGCCCAGCAGGATGGGAACAGAGAGGATATCCCCGGCCATCTCCCCGCACATACCGACCCAGATGTTGTTCTTGTGCCCAATATCAATTACCTGATGGATGAACTTGAGTACCGCGGGATTAAAGGGATCATAGAGGTACGCTATCTTCTCATTCACCCTATCCACGGCCAGAGTGTACTGAATCAGATCGTTGGTTCCAATACTGAAAAAATCAACCATACGGGCCAGAGTATCGGCTACCACCACCGCGGCCGGGACCTCGATCATGATACCGACTTCCATATCAGGGTAAAATGGGATCCCTTCACGCTTCAGGTCATTCTTGGTATCCTCCCAGATTTTAAGTACCCGCTCCAGTTCAGTAAATCCGGAGATCATCGGGAACATAACTTTAACATTCTTCTGGGAGCTGGCCCGAAGGATTGCCCGGAGCTGTGCCTTGAAGATATCCTGACGCTCCAGACAGAACCGGATCGCTCTCCACCCCATAAAAGGATTGATCTCCCGGGGAATATCCAGGGCGGAATTAAATTTATCTCCCCCCAGATCCAGGGTACGGATGATAACTGATGCCGGCTTGAGATTCATCGCGACCTGATTATACGCCTGAAACTGTTCTTCTTCATCTGGAATGTCGAGGCGATTCAGATAAAAATATTCGGTGCGGTATAATCCCACTCCTTCCCCGCCATGAGCGATAACCGCGGGGATATCCTCCGGCATCTCAATATTCGCGGCCAGAGTAACCCGGAAGCCATCGGTTGTCTCCGCGGGAAAATGCCGCAGCTCCTTCAGTTTGGATTCAAACCGGGCTAAATCCAGCTTCTCCCGGTTAATCCTGGCCAGGGTGGTCCGGGAGGGAAATATTATTACCCGCCCCGTGGACCCATCCACCACTACCGGATCACCGTTGTGTACCGTGGCCGATATGTCTCTCAGGCCAACCACCGCCGGAATCGCCAGCGAACGGGCCATAATGGCGGTATGCGAGGTCCTTCCTCCGATATCAGTGGCAAAGCCGATCACATTTTCTTTGTGCATCAGCGCTGTATCGGAAGGGGCGAGATCGTGCGCGATTACCACCACTTCATCATCCAGCGAGGCTAGATCCGCCCGCTTCTTCCCGGTTAGATTGTGAAGAACCCGCCGGGCCACATCCTGGATATCACTCAGACGTTCCTTTATGTAATCATCCTTTATCTGCAAAAATGCCCGGGTATATTCCTCTATAACCTCCTGAAATATATACTCGGCATTGAGCTTCTTCTCTCCGATCTCCTTCACCACCTCCGCGATCAAGGTACGGTCCTCGACCACCAATAGATGCGCGTCAAAGAAATCGCTTACCTTTCTTCCCGCCCGATCCGCCAGATCCTGACGAATCTTAAGGAGTTCCTTTCTGGTCTCTATCAGAGCGTCTTCAAATCGAGCGATCTCCAATCCAACTTCTTTAACCGTAATCTCTCGCGGGGTTATGGCGGTATCATCCAGGTCAAAGAGATAAATCTTGCCCACCACAAAGCCGGGCGAGGCAGCAATTCCTTCGAATATCCGCTCTTTCATCAATCCTCTCCGAATTTATTCCGAAATAAATCTTCGATCTCGTTTGCCGCCGCTTCCGCGTCATCTCCACGAGCAATGACGGTAATTATCGAACCATAGGGAGCCGCCAGCATTAAAACACCCATTATGCTCTTCCCGTTTACCTCATCACCATCCCGTTTGAAGGTAATATCGGAGCTGAATCGGCTGGTTAGCTGAACCAACCGGGCGGCGGGACGGGCGTGCATCCCCAGTCTATTTACAATCTCTATTTCTCTTTTAATTTCAGGCATTAGAATTTCTCTCCACATTTAATTCCTGAGCAGGAACTTAGCCCTCTCTTCGTTCGGGCAACTATTCATCTAAGGAAAGCATGAAATCAGGAGGATTCAAATGCTTTCCCTCCTGTCTTCCTGCTTTCCTTAGAGGTTATTGATATTCAGAAGCAGCAAGTTAGCGGTTCCCCAGGCGAATGCGGTCTTTAATCTGGAGATCCAGGACCCGGGCCGCGTGATATCCCATCAGCTTAATCCGATGGTTAAGAGCGGCTACTTCAATCAATAGGGCCAGATCGCGACCGGGGCCGACCGGTAGTACTATATGGGGAACCTCTACGTCGAGAATACTAAGATAGTCATCATCCAATCCCAGCCGTTCATATTCTTTCTCCGGATCCCAGGGCTCAAGGGTAACTGCCAGATCAATACGCTTGCGCTGCCGAACACATCCAACCCCGAAAAGAGTCCGGACATCAATAATCCCCAACCCTCTGATCTCCATATGAAAGCGGGTCAATTCAGAACCTTCCCCCAACAGATATGTTCCTTCCATTAAACGAACATGGATATAATCGTCACTGACCAGACGATGACCACGTTCCACTAAACTCAGCGTGCATTCGCTCTTCCCGACTCCGCTCTGGCCCTTAATAATTACACCTACACCATAGACCTCAACCAGATTCGCGATTACACTGGTTGAGGGAGCAACCATCTCCTCCAGCGCCATCGTACAGACATTTAATAGTGTGGTGGTTATCAGAGGAGACCGAAAAATCGGAATCCCGATTTCATCGGCCGCGGACAATAATTCCCGGGGAGGAGAATAATTACGGGCAATAATACAGAATGGGATCTTCTGCCGGAAAAAGATCCGAATCTGCTCCCTTCTTGCTTTCGGGGATAATCCCCGGAGATAACTGATCTCAACTTTCCCCAGCACCTGTCCCCGCCGATTGGCAAAGTATTTTACATATCCGGTTAAGACCAGGCCGGGACGATTAATCTCCGAGATTAATATCTTCCGCTTTAGCCCCTTCTCCCCGGCCACCAGCTTGAGTTCAAGCTTCTCCCGCAAGCTATCATAAAACTGTCTGACGGTAAGCCCCTTCATAGCATTATTCCTAAAATTAATATCAATTGTATCAGCTGGCAGGATACCAGGAGATCAGGGTATCAGTGGATAGAATATCAGGAGATCAGGGTATCAGGTGAGGCCGGGCCCCTACCTGATTTGCTGATCTGCTTATTTTGTTTTTATCCTTCGGTTCAGTTCTCAAGAAACCTCAGCCTGGAACCGGGCAAACTGATTACCGATTACTGTTTACTGATTACTCTATCTCCAACAGTCCCAGATCTCCATCTTCCCTGCGAAATATTATGTTCAGGGTGTTGTTTTCCTTGCTCCGATAAAGCAGGAAGGAGTCTCTGCCCTCCCGGATCCGGAGAGAAGCTTCTCTTTCTCCCATCTGTTCAATTACATAATCGTTAACCTTAATCAGCAGGGGGATATCCTCAGGAATATCTTCGGGAGTATAAGGAACCTGAACCTTCTCATGATGGTGACGGGATGACTTATCCCTGTGCTTCTTCAATTGTTTCTCGAATTTCCGGGCCACCTGATTGATCACCGTCTGGATATTTCTACCCAGATCGGAAGAGCACACGTCTGAACTCCAGTCACACTGATATCTCGTATGCCGTCTTCTGCTTGAAAAAAAAAAAAACCCTCGA
>CAKZYZ010000041.1 GCA_937885075.1 uncultured bacterium
TGTCAGTGCCGGTTTAAGAATGTACCACTGACCGGTTAAAAGTGTACCAGTGCCGATAACCGGTTAGAAAATGTACCCGTCCATCCATCCGATATCCCCGGGAAAACTATCCACTCAATCCGGCATCCCTTCCAGATATCTGAATCCCCGAAATCTCTTCACCGGCTGGGACGGAATATCTTTCCAGGTAGTAACGTCAAAGATAAGCGAGTAGGGCTTGTCTTCATCTCCCGGGTTATAGAGGATATCTTTTTGCAATAGAAAATATCCCCGCCAATAACCTTCAGTTGCAAAGAATAATCTATCCGGTCTATCCCCCTGTCCCAGCCTGGTGGGCAGCCTCCCCATGTTCCAGGTGGCCTCATCTCCCTTTCCGTCTTCAGCCTGATCCAGTTTATGAGAAAGGGTTATATCCGAGACGCAGAGCCCTATGTCCACTCCTTTTTTCATCCCTTTGTCCAATAACATGTTAGAGAATGTTCTCTCGGCTATTCTCCCCCCGGGTGGACCATTTTGAATTTTTGAGTTCCGGGGCTTGATTATTTTTTTGGTTGCTTCTTTTCTTTTAACCGCAGGCAGTTAGATAAATCAGGACGATGGAAAACTGCCGGGCGGATTAAATCCAGTGTTCCACTTTCTCACAACTTTCTCAATATTTCAATCCGATTTTTTACCGGTTCTTTCAATATGTCTCTAAGGAGGGCGGTTTCATGCAAAACCCCAACCCGATTATCCCGGACCAGGTCCGGACCATCCCCGCTAGCTTCTCCTGGATCGACCGGAGGTTCATTACCAGACACTTCATCAATTACTTAAACAGGAAAGAGATCGCGCTCTACTTCTTCCTGGTCACCGCCTCCAATCGGTATGGGATGTCCTTTTACTCCTTCAAGAAGATCGGGCATGCCATAAGTATGAATGATCGGGAGATCAGGTCCGCCATTATCTCTTTGCGGGAGATGAAGCTGATCGCGTTCAACTATCCGTTCTTCCAGGTCCTCGCCCTCCCCGAGAAACCGGTAATGACGAGAGTAGCGATAGAACGGTTCTGTAGAAAAGAAGGGAAGTATGAAGACTGAAACGATCTCGATCGAGCGGATATTAACTTCATTCTCATATCTCAAAAGTTCGATGAGATCTCTGAGCCCCCGAAGGGGCAATCTCGATCATCCGATTACCGTTATCCCGGCCGGAGAAGATTATGAGGTAGTGGATGGTTTTAAACGTCTGGAGATGCTGAAAGTCAGGGGAGATCAAATTATTCCGGTAATAATACAGAAATGGAAGCGAAAACGTGCCAAAGCGATGATGCTCTCACTTAATTGCCGGAGGAAGACCATCAGCTTCTACGAGGAGGCGTTACTGGTGGAAGATCTTCATCGCAATGAGGAGTTGAGCGGTGAAGAGATAGCCGGACTTTTAGGACGTAACACGAGCTGGGTAACCAGACGGCTCTCCCTGATTACCCGGCTGGATGCTGATATCCTGCCTTTCCTCCGATCTAATGAGATCGGCCCCACGGCGGCCTATCACCTCAGTCGGCTCCCCCGGGACTTACAGATGCCGTTATTCCTCTCGGCCCGGGAGCAGAAGCTCACCTCGGAAGAAGTTGAGGGAGCGGTCACTCTGGTTCTTGCCCTGGCGGAAGAAGAGAGCCGGGATGTTATCCGGGACCCGAGGCGATATCTCACCGGTCCCCGGATAAATCGGATCATGGCGAAAAGCGGTTTTTCCGGGGAGACCATGACCAGGTTGACCTCGATTGAAGATCTGACGGATAGGTTATGTCAGTTCCGGCAGATGGCCTATCAGACCCTGCCGGAAAGTCGTCTTCCGGCCAACGAATACAACGTACTAAAAGCGGCGCTGTTACGGCTCCGGCGGGAGCTGGAGCTTATAAAACCCGGATCACTCAGGAGGAAAAATAATGAAGAAAGGGGAGTTAAAATCATTGAAAAAGGTAGTCCGGTCTCTCCATCAGGCCGGAAAATCACAGAGGCAGATCGCCCGGAGTCTGAATGTTCACCGCGATACGATAAAGAAACTACTGGAGGACCCGGATCCACCGATTACATCTCCCTCTCCCGGGAAGCAGCGGCCCTCCAAACTCGATCCATTCCGGGATCGGATCGAGGAACTGATCAAGATCAAGGGGCTAACCAACCGGGAGATCTACCGGAGACTGCGCAAGGAGGGATACCGGGGCGGGAAGACTATCCTGGGCGATTTCCTCCTGAAACTGAGAGGATCACGCAAAAGCCGGAAAGCCTTCATCCGCTACGAACCGGCGCCGGGGTACGAATCCCAGTCGGACTGGTCCCCTTACCATGTGAATCTGGGGGGAGTAAGGAGCCTGATCAATGTCTTCTCCCTGATCCTCTCCTACAGCCGCTATCAGTATCTGGAAGTCTTCCTGAACACTAAGCAGGATACTCTCTTCGCGGCCCATATCGAGTCCTTTCGTTATTTCAAGGGGATCCCGCCGGTCATCATTTATGATAATCAGTCCCCGGTAACGCCCGGG
This sequence comes from uncultured bacterium, assembly GCA_937885075.1. GTDB lineage: Bacteria > Auribacterota > Erginobacteria > Erginobacterales > Erginobacteraceae > CAKZYZ01. The sequence continues at coordinate 2,525 of CAKZYZ010000041.1, forward strand.
AGGGTGCGGGGCACACCGCTGATACATCAGAGGTTCCTCTCTTTCGCGAATCACTATGGCTTCCGCCCCCATCTCTGCCTACCCTACGATAAAGAAAGGAAGGGACGGGTGGAGCGGCCGTTCGGATACCTGGAGACCAGCTTCTTCCCCGGCAGAACCTTTGACTCTTTAGATGATCTGCGTGCTCAACTCCGAGGATGGATGGAAGATGAAGAAGAAGCGACCGGAAACTATCGTATTCACGGTACTACCCGGCGGCGTCCGGTGGATATGTGGGCGGAAGAACGGGATCTGCTGATCGAACTTCCGATTACCGACTTCCTCCCCACCAGGATCGAAGAGAGGCTGGTTGGTAAAGACTGCCTGATCTCCGTTCTGGGCAACTATTATACCGTCCCTCCGAAATATGTGAGGAGGAGAGTAACGGTGATAATCAGTCCCCGGGGGATTAAGGTCTATAACCGCAAACGGGAACAGATCGCCGCCCATATCATCCCCGAGGGTAAGGGGAGGATGATTATCGATGAACGGCACTATGACGAACTCCGGCGCATCAAGCGCTATCTCCCGGCCAATCAATCGGAGAACCGGTTCGATAAGCTCTTCCCCCGGCGGGAATCATTCCTCAGCGGACTGAAAGTACGGGTTAAGTCGATCTACCCGATTCATCTGAAGAGGCTTTCCCGGTTGCTGGAGAACTTTACCAGGCTTCAGGTCGATCAGGCATTGAAAGAGGCCACTCAACACGGGGTCTGTACCGTCACTTATGTAGAAGACCTACTGAAACGGCGCTATCCATCGCAGATATCTCTAAGAAGGTTCGATAGAGATGGAGTTAAACCAAAGGGGCTCAATATCGGCCCCCTCGATCCCGGGGATACCGAAGGCTTCGATCAGATCTTTGGAGAAGAGCAAACAAAAAATCAAAACCCCAAAAAAGGAGGAGCAGATGAATGAGTTGTCGTATAAACCCGGTGATATTGCCGGTCTCTTTGATGACCTCAGACTGCCGGGAATCTCCCGGGTCTTTGAAGAACGCTACACAAAATCAATCGACCAGGAGATGGGAACCATGGAGTTCTTAGGGAGCCTGCTGGAGGAAGAAGCTCTGGCCCGGAAGCAGAGACGGTTCGAGCGGCTGATCAAAGTCGGCAATCTCGATATGTCGGATTGCATAGAGAACTATGACTTCGATCTTGCCCGATCTCACGGGGTCGATCCATCTACTATCCGGGACCTGATCGGCTGCGAATATATCCAAAAATCCCGCAACATTGTTCTGGCGGGATCCGTGGGAACCGGCAAAACCCGGCTGGCCCGTGCCCTGGGTTTTGAGGCGGTCAGGAGAGAATATAGAGTAGCTTTTGAATATACCCGGGAACTGATAGAAAAGCTCTATAAGCTCCGCGACTCCCACACCTTCGATCGGGTCTACCGCTATTATGTCAATGTATCCGCGTTGATCCTGGATGACCTGGCATATATGCCCTTCGCCCCGGAGAAGGTGGACTACCTCTTTCGCCTGATCTTTGATCGGAGCGAGAAGAAGACCGGTCCTGTCATCGTTACCACCAATACCGATGTTAAAGAATGGTGGTCTTTCTTCCCCTCCAAGGCCATGGGCATGACCTTCAGCGACCGGGTTCTGGGCGGCGCGATCGGATTAAGATTTACCGGGAAATCCATCAGGAGAGCCCCCCGGAAACAGAAAGAGAAGAAATAAGCTGAATCCAAAAATCGGGAGTAACATCAAAGGCCCCCCGGCGACCGGCGCCGGAGGGCCTTTTTTTATGTGCGAATATCTTTTAGCCGCCGCTTTCCGAATGAAATAAGAATGAAATAACTTTTTTAACCTCTTCCGAATGAGATAAAATCGAAATAAACTGGTACACTTTTAAACCGGTTTAGTGGTACATTTTAAACCGGCGGTGACA
>CAKZYZ010000042.1 GCA_937885075.1 uncultured bacterium
CATGTCTGACTGACTTATAGAGGGTGTTGGGAGATAGGGCACCGGTGATCTACGAGAGTGTTTCGTCGTATTAGGATGGTTCATTGGTGTGTATTCTTTTTTTTTTTTCAAGCAGAAGACGGCATACGAGATATATCAGTGTGACTGGAGTTCAGACGTGTGCTCTTCCGATCTCAGGGGTCGTTAGGTCGATGCGCAATAGACCAGGAAGTCCCGATCAGAGTGCCATCATTTCCTCCAACCGAATCTCCCATGGTTGCCCCGGTGCCCTCGTTGCACTTCCAGTGATAACTCAGACCTGTTGGCGGGTGGCCTTTGTTAAGATAAATAGCTTCGATCTCCTCCTGGCTCAAGACCCGGTCATAGACCGCGATATCGTCCATGTAGCCGTCCCACCAGTATAGATTATAGTCGTAATCAGTATCCCAGACAGCTCCAATCAGCATCGGGCTTTCATTATAATAATTACCGGCCCGCATACTCTTGTTGGCATCGACCAGCTGATTGTTCTGATAAAGCTTCCCGATGGAACTCTGGTGGGTGAAGGATACCAGGACCCACTCATAAAGTGGGAAATCATCTTCTGCCTCGACCACATCCGCAAAACTGAATTCAGGGTGGGTAACAAAGCCCAATTTTTTATTCCCGTTAACGTTAAATAAGAAATCCCAGCGGTCTGAGCAGCATAGATCCCCGCGGGAAAGGATAGCGTTCCCCATATAAGTGGGTGCCCAACCGGTGGGCCCGTACTCTTTTAAATAGACCCAGGCCAAAATACTGAAGGGAGGCGTCTCATCGATAGCGGAGGCTAACGAGATATAGTCCGACTGACCATTGAAACTTATAGATCCCGTGCTGATTTCGCATTGAACCGGAGGAGTCGGTTGCGGAATGGTCGGCGTTGGAGCGGGGGTAGGTGTAGTAATTGCAGATAACCCACAGTAGTGACAGGAACTTTGATAGAGATCTAATGCTTCTTGGGCGGTGAGTGCTTCATTGTAAACAGCGACTTCATCAACAAGCCCATTAAAATTTGGTCTGAGGGCTCCGTCTTTCCCGATCAGGAGTGGAACACTCTGCGTGGCGTCAGCATTATACGGCCACCCCAGGCTCTCGGAGATAGTGACCTCCACCCCGTTATGATAGAGTCTCCAAGTAGTGCCTGCCTTGGTTACCACCAGATGATTCCACTCGCCGGTGAAATAACTGGCCGCAAAATCAGCGTGATGATACCACTCGAGATGGATCCGGTAGTGGTCAGGCGTGAGGTCAATGCTTAATCCTTTTTCCCCGGAACTTGAGACTCTCCGGGAGATCAGCATTCCATTCAGGTCATTCGCCTTCCACCAGAGAGCAAAGCTCTTGTCGTCGGTTACATCCAGATCAAAATCAGAGCTGCCGGCAATACTGATATAATCATTACTGCCGCTGTCAAGACTGAATGCCGATTCACATACCCCTTCTGCGAATCCGGCACCGTTCATCAACGTACCGTCATGGTTGCCCAGGTAGTCGCTGGCATCACTATCCGCCCGCCAGTAAGCGATCATGTCTTCAGGACATCCGGGGAGAGGAGTAGAATAAGAAATTCGGGGAAAGATTAAAGCAAGTAAGAAAAATACGCATAGAAGGGATAAAATCCCGTAACGAATATCTTTAAATGGCTTCATGATTCTTTCCTCCTGAGTTCTAATATATTTTTAGGCATAAAACATCAATTAAACTTATCATCATTTAAGTGGAATGTCAATAGTATGTCATGAAAATGACATAAAGAACCCCCCAATCAGTCGGAAAGATTGGGGAGGTACATTGGCCGTAAGATTTCAGTGAATCCCGTCCTCTCGTAGCGGCGGCCTTTAGGCTGCCACACGATGGCGACCTGAAGGTTGCCTCTACGAGCACGGGACTGAGGGGTTTACTGAAACCTTACCATCGGCCGCGAAGTATCCTGGCACCTGCCTTGAGAAGTTCTTCGGGAGGTAGTCTCCTGTATCTGGAAACTATTATTCTTCACCAATTGAACACTTTCTGACGATCGTCAGAAAGTGTCCAATTAATTTGTATGATAGATTATTAGAACTTACTTATACGCACGGGGCGGCCGGGCTTCCAACCAATGATTATTCGCTGAACTTTTTGATCAGGGCTACTTTCAGCATGTGGATGATGATCATGTGTATATCTTCCACCTCTTCGTAGGAATCGCTCTTGACCACGATTGAGAGTTGAGCGATTTTGGCTAACTCCCCTCCCCCCTTCCCCACCAGGCCAACTGTTACTGCTCCGTGGCGGTTGGCATATTCGATCGCCCGGAGGACATTGGGCGAGTTTCCGCTGGCGGAGATTCCGATCACCAGGTCTCCCTCATCCAGATAGTTTTGGCCAGGGGCTCGACAAAGACTATGTCATACCCCTCGTCGTTGGCCCAGGCGGTCATCAGGGGGATACAGTCGTTTAAGGCAAGGGCTTTTATCCGGGGTCCTCCACCGGTGAAGACCCCCTTGGCCAGGTCACAGACAAAATGGGAAGCGGTGGAGGCTGATCCTTCATTCCCGAAGACGATAATCTGGTTCCCAGCAAGAATTATGTCTCGCGGCAATTCAAACAGTTCCTCCAGTCTGTCAGAGGGGAAAGAATCAAGGCAGTCCTAAGTATGGGAAGTGTAATTCTTTAGTGTATCAGCAATAATAATTCCTTAAGGTCTGAATGGTTTTATCGTGAGGTCTTGAATCAGCCGAAAATGTTTTAGATTCCCGGTGCTGAGGACAACTCCATCCTCAACCGCCGTGGCTGCTATAATGGCGTCAGCAAGACAGATGGCTGTTTTAAGGCCATACTCTTCCATATAAATTGAGGCCCGGTGTCCGATATTTTCTGATAACGGAGAAACCTCAAAGTTGAATTCAGTTAATAAGCTTTTTATATTTTTGATTTCCTGCTTATTCCTGGCTCCTTGAAGTAGTTCCATATAGGTAATGATAGAAATCCGGCGATTAATATCAATGTCAACAACCCGAAGCGCCTTTGAATTCCCGCGAAACAGCCAGACCAAAACATCGGTATCAAATAACATTTACTCTCCCCCTCCTCAATCTCCGGATATATTCATGGACGTCTTCAATATCTTTACGATCACTCCACATCCCAAACGCCGGATGGTCCGCAATTGATCGCGGAGAAGATCTCTGAATATTTATCGGAGAAAGAACCGCTTTCTCTTTGCCACGGTATAAAATTGTGACTGACTCATTATGATCAATTGCTCGCATAACATCACTCATCCGTCGCCGGAGATCTAATACAGTTGCTTTCATAATCAACAGTCTCCTCGTCCTTCTAATCTCCGGGAGGATATATCATCCCGGAGTACTCATAAGAATTGTTTTTATATTGTTGTTATTAGATTCGTCTGTTTTTTCCCCAAAAAATACCCCGATTTACAAAATGGGGTACTACACACTTATAATGTACACTATCTGACATGAAAAACAACGATATTAATATTTGGAGAAAAAATGGTTTAACTACTACTGGAATTGTTGCTAACTGATTGGGGAGGCGCATTGGCCGCGAAGTTTATTGAAGACTGCCGTGATAAGTTCTTCGGCAGATAGTCTCTTGTATCTGGAAACTAGGATTCTTCACCAATTACACACTTTCTGACGATTGTCAGAAAGTGTGTAATTTATTTGAATGATAGATTATTAGAACATACCTATACATATAGGGCAGCCGGGTTCCCGACTAAGGATTATTCGCTGAACTTTTTGATCAGGGCTACTTTCAGCATGTGGGTAATGATCAGGTGGATATCTTCCACTTCTTCGTAAGAGTCGCTTTTAACTACTATGGAGAGTTGAGCGAGTTCAGCGAGTTTTCCTCCCCCCTTCCCCACCAGGCCAACTGTTACTGCTCCGTGGCGGTTGGCATATTCGATTGCTCGGAGGACATTGGGGGAGTTTCCGCTGGCGGAGATTCCTATTACCAGGTCCCCCTCCCCCAGGTAGTTTGCCAGGGGTTCGACAAAAACTCTCTCATATCCCTCGTCATTGGCCCAGGCGGTCATCAGGGGGATACAGTCGTTTAATGAGATGGCCTTTATTCGGGGACCGCCTCCGGTGAAGACGCCCTTGGCCAGGTCACAGGCGAAATGAGACGCGGTGGAGGCCGACCCTCCGTTTCCGAATACGATAATCTGTCTCTGGTCTTCAATCTTTCTCCGAATCAGTTCGACTAATTCCGCCAGTCTGTCGAAGGGAAGGTTGTTGAGGCAGTCTTCAAGCCGAACGGCGTAATCCCGTAAAAAAATATTCATCTTCTGCTCCTCTAATATTGTCGGCTAATAAATTTTGAATAAAACAAATCTAATGTTCACTAATCCTCCAGGAAGCATATTCCTTCAGTCCCCGCCAGTGCAGTTGAACATCACTCCAGGATCTTATCTTCATCAGACGGGAAAAAATATATGATGGGCGCAGATAATAGGTCCGGTAGGCCCGATCATAGAAACTTTTCAGTTCATCCGGAGTAATTCCCTCAAGTCGAATCAGACAATGCGCGCTATCTGTCAGGGGGTAGAGTTCAAAACCATCCGCGATCAGCAGACCTTTTTCTTTAGCTTCATTATAGAGTTCAGTTCCCGGGCGGGGGGTGGCCAGGTTAAATATTGCAAAATCAGAATTTATCTCCAGAGCCAGAGCCAGTGTTCGTTCCAAGCTATCCCTGGTCTCGCCGGGCAGACCGAATATATAGGATGTTCTTGCCTCCATGCCCATTTTCATGGTCAGGGCGACTATTTCTTTTGCGTTATCAAGTGTGATGCCCTTCTTCATATTTTTAAGCTGTTCCGAATCGGCGGTCTCTATCCCATAGGCTATGGAAGCACATCCGGCTTGCTTCATCTTCCGGAGCAGTTTCTCATCAACTAAATTGACCCGGGTTGAACAGATCCAGGTCAGATCAAGTTCTCTCTCCAGAATCAGGTCACAGATCTCCTCCGTCCTTTCGCGGCTGAGAGTAAAGCAATCATCGGCAAAATATATCTCCTTGATCCCGAACCGATCGATAAGATATTCAATTTCATCAAGGACTTTGGCCGGGCTTTGGAAACGCACCGTATTACCGAAGACGGTCCGGGAACAGAAAGTGCACTTGAAGGGGCACCCCCGGGAGGTGATCATTGAGGCAATCGGCAACCGCGTATATGCTCCCGAGGAAGGGCGATAGATATGCATCGGCAGGTCGTCCCGGGAGGGCCAGGGGAGTGAATTCAGATCCTGGACGAAACTCTGGCTAGGATTTTGCCGGATCTCCCCGGCAACCTTATAGGTTAGACCGGGTATCCCGTCATAATCTTCACTCCCTTCTTCAATACGATCGAGAAGTAAAGGCAGTGTGATCTCACCTTCACCGCGGACTACAAAATCCACGCTATCCTTACTGATAAGCTCTTCCGGCCTGACGCTGGGATGCGGTCCTCCCAGAACTACCCGGATACCGGGCAGGGCTTTCTTTGCCTCGGCGGCCGCGGCCAGAGCCTGGACCACGGTAGTGGTATAGGCGCTCAACCCCAGAACCGCTGGTCTTACTTTGAGGAGTTCTTCCCGGAACTGTTCCATCCCCATCCCCAGTCCCCAGGCATCAAGAATAGTAACCTGGAAGCGGCCGGTTTGCCTGATGACCGCGGCTATTGAAGCCAGGCCGAGAGGAGGATAGATCGCCCCGGTCTGGCTATAAACATTTTCCTGGGCTAATTTCCAGGGAGGATTAGCTAAGATGATATTCATATTTTCATTTACCTTGTTGTTCATGGAAAATTTAAGTTTTGCCAGAGTTCATTATTGACGGGCATACTCTTGCGATATATTTTCACCCCTAATCCCATGTCGGGGAACTGCTTCTGATTAATTACCTCTATTAGTCCTTTATCTCGAAGATCAGATAAGAACGCATCCCAATCGCGGGTTCTTCCCGTAATCAAGTACGAATTCCAGAGGAGAAAGTAAGGTGAGTCATCATCAACTTCAAGCGAGGCGAAATAGTAGCTATCCGGACGCCATTGTGTAAAAATAGGGCGATTCTTGCTGATTGAGTGCCAGTGCCAGAGGTGCGGCGATAGCGAACCGATGTAAAAGGAGACACAGACTGGGACCCGCGGGTCGGTATTGGTTAAGATAAAATCCACAATATCCTCGGTATTATGCTCCGGTATCACAGCAGGGGCCGTGAGGTTAAAATGGTCTCGCGGGAAACGCAGGAACTTTGGATAGGACCATAGTCCAAAAAGAGTGTCGTAGTTAAATTTATTGTGTATCTTAAAGGCGCAGGTTCCAATAACAGCGTTTCCTACTTCACGTATATAGGAAGGAAGTTTTGCTATATCTCCTAAAATCAAGATCCCCAATAGAGCGGTAATCACGAGTTTAGCATGTTTTAATCTTTTCCACGATTCAACGATAAAGGCAGCCGTCAGTAAGAATAAAGCCGGGGTGACTATATAAATAAAACGCTCCTGGGAATTGGAGATCATCGACATTGGTATGAAGTTGGCCAGGAAGACAAATACCAGGAAACGGATTTTAGGATTCTTGAACTTGATCACGCCGAAAATTACTCCACAGAGATATAAGAGATATATTCCGATCGAAAATGTATAGACATATAATAGAGCCCGGATATAAAAGAGCCAGTTTTCGACTTTAGTGAAGTGATGAGGGTTAAAACTTCCGGTATCCTGTATCCTATAAAGAAGGACTCCATATTTAGAAGCTATGGCTGACGGAGGCAGAAAGAACCACAACCCCCAGATAACGAAAAAACCAATTGCCGTCCAGATGAAATTATTAAATATATTTTTTCTCTTTATCTCTGGAACAGGTATAATAACAAGGCTTATCCAGTAACAGAATAATGCTACCCCAAAGAAGATCGCGAAGATATATTTAGTCAAATATAGAAGGGCCAAAAATAACCCGGCAGTGAAATATTTCTGTCTTTCCCTCTTTCCTCCGGGGGAGAGCTGGAGCCGTATTAATAGAAGAACAAAAAAGAGGCCGAGATTTTCGATCATGGCAGTGGAAGAGAAGAATAAAAACATTGGAGATAGCACCATCAACAAAGCCGCCAGCATACCTGTTACCGGTGCTTCTTCCTTTCCAAGTTTCTTCCCGGCCTGATAGACAATGATAATCGAAAAAAACCCTAGTACAAGATTGGTGAATCGGGCCGCGGAATACGAAAACCCGCCGACCAGCAGGAAAACGGAAGAGATCCATGAATGTAAAAATGGCCAATATATCTGTTGGTTGGTATAATGCCAGAATGCCTGCCAATTTTTCTGGAGAATACTCTTAGTAATTAATATGCTGTATGTGGCATGATGGGCTTCATCCCAGGAAAAAGGGGCCTGGGGCAACAGAAGATAGAGATATATAAAAAGGGATGTAGCAAGGGCCAGAGCCAGTATTATATATAATGTCAGGCGGTTTTTCATATAATATTTTAAACAGGAATGAATAGCCAATTAACACTGAGGGAAGCAAGAGATATGATGAATGCAGACAAGACTATTTCTATCGGTAAGCAAAGTATTTTGGTCAGTATCATTATCCCCACTCATAATCGTAAGGAGAAACTCCTCTCGCTCCTTGACGCGTTAGAAGATCAAAGCTGCCCGGCGGATACATACGAGATAATTATAGTTGATGATGGTTCGGTTGATGGAACAGAGGAAGCAATCCGCCCGAGACTGGATTCTCCTTGCAAAGTTATATATCTTAAACAGAAAAATCAAGGTCAAAGTATTGCCCGGAATTATGGGATAATGGAGTCCCGGGGTGAAATTCTGGGATTTATCGATGATGACTGTCAGCCTGATCGGGAATGGATCAGCAATGCTCTGCTGTATTTTGACGATCCTAGCGTCGGCGGTCTTCAGGGGATGACATATTGCGATCCTCGGGATATCTCTCCCCTGACAATGCAGGTAAGGAATCTTGATGACGGTAATTATGAGACCTGCAATATTTTTTATCGTCGGGCGGTGCTCCAGGAGATAGGTCCGTTTGATCCGGTGTTACGATTCTACCGGGAGGATACCGACCTTGCCTGGCGCGTCCTTGACCTAGGCTATAAAATTCCTTTCGCCGAGAATGTTAAAGTCGAGCATCCTCCGCATCATTACACAATATGGCAGCTTTTAAAGAAACGGTTCAAATTTAAATGGTCATACTATGACCGATATTTCGACAAAAAACATCCCCGGCGTTTTCGGGGTTTGAAGATGGCAGGATTATTCACCCCCTCCCTGGTTGCTTATTATCCGGTCTATCTCTCGTTTATTATTCTCCTCGGCACGCTCCTCCTGCCCGGTTCCTGTCCCCTGGCCATCTTTACCGGCCTGATGCTTCTCATCTCCGTCTATATCTCGGTCTGTTTGATCTATATTAACGAAATGGCCCGGGGCATACGATTTGACTGGATAATGAAGAAGCCGGAAGAATTACTGCTCTTTATCGGGTTCTGGTGGATGATCATGGTCGGGGAATTGATCTATCACCTGATCGGTTCAATTAAATTTAAAAAGTTCAGTATTTAGCAGAGGTGCTAAGATCAGTCCCATAGTGACGTCCCAGACGTCTCAGGATGCCGGGATAATTTCGAGGGTTAAAAATTACATTATAGGGCTGATTACACCCGTGGGTACAAAAGCATTTTCTTCCCCGGATAATTTTCCGCAGGCGATCTGCCTCAGGACCGATGAGTAGATCAGGCAAGCTCTTCTCTCTGATGTTCCCAAAAGAAGATAGCATTTCGCAAAAAGAACAGTCTCCGGAAGCATATATAACCATGTATGTCCGGTCCGCCAGGCAGGGAATCACCTGTTTTTTTCTCTCCAGGGTCTCCATATTTACATCGAATAGATAATCCCGGATTGCCATCTCCAGGATGGTTCGGAGGCGGCCGGTTTTTTCGCGGAGAAAATATTGTTTGGTTTTCAGAAGAGTATCTTTAAGATCCCGGCATTCTGATAAGGCAGGCAGCCTGACCTCCGGAGAAGGCGACGATCCTCTTAACCAATCCCAGTTCACTGAATCAAGCTCAGGCCACTCCCGCCGCAGTAACGCGAATAAAGGTTCTATCTCATTCACATTCTGAGCCGAGATGACCGTATTGGTAACTAACCTGAGACGCGGGTATCTCTCTTTCAGAGAGCCAAGTTTAAGATAGCTTTCTCTTGAATTTTGAAAGTTACCCGCCCTCCCCCGTAAGTAGTCGTTAGTTTTCTCCAGACCATCTATCGATAGGGCAATTGTCAGTTCGCACGCGGAACGCTGTAAAATCTCTTCGGTTACCTGAGCGATAGAGTCGGGCAACAAACCGTTGGTGGGGATCTGAATCCGGCGAACGGCATTGTTCCTTTCAAAGAGCAGGCAGGTTTCAGCAAGAAAAGGACTTAAAAACGGTTCCCCCCCGGAGATGCTGAGAGAGAATAAATCTCCCAGGGAAAGAGATACTTTTTCAATCTCGGAGAACGCTAAATCGGTATTTTCTTCCAGGCTCTTCCAGTAAAAACAGTGCCGGCAGCGGGCATTACAGTTCGAAGTAATGAATAAAATTAACTGAAGCGGAGTGTCGTGCTTTCCCGGCCAGTAAATTCGTTTCAGGATACGGAGATAATCTCTTGAATATACATTCATTTCGTTTATTACTTCTGTGTACACCTCAAATAAAACAATCCTTTGGTCAGTATAAAAATATCATTCCAGGATTTAATTAAGCGTAACTATTTTATCATATAGGCCGGTCGGTAGTAGAATCTCCGATATGCTCTACGGTACATCCTGGAGACATCCTCTTTCGTGAAATTTTCAGTCCCGAAATAGGGGGTCCCTCCGAAGATATCGATCTTAACAGATCTCTTATCAGAAATCTCCTTGCCGTGATGTTTTACCCAATTCCAGAGGGCTGTTCCAGGCAGAGGTGTCGAGATCGCAAACTGCGCGTAGGTGGGTTCAATCTCGATCGCCAGATCTATGGTTTTTTCCATGGTCTCGATAGTATCAAACGGATGACCGAGCTGGAAAAATCCGATGGTTGTGAGTCCGACCTTATGAGCAACCCGAAAAGCTTCTCTGGTATGGTCGGTAGTAATATTCTTTCCAATCTTTCTCAAGACTTCATCGTCTCCCGACTCGACTCCGAAGGCCAGATCGAAACAACCGGCATCCCTCATTATAGTCAGCAGTTCTTCATCAACCTGATCCACCCGTACACCATTACCCAGCCGCCAGTTGAATTTTAGATTTTTCTCTACTATTCTTCGACATAATTCTATAATCCGAGCTCGGTCTTCCAGAAACGCATTATCAAGTATGGCTATCTCTTTAACTTGATAGACATCCAGAAGCAGCTCTATCTCTCCTATTACGTTGTCTATACTCCGGTAGCGCATTCTCTGGCCGTAGATGCAGCGGCTGCAGAAGATACACCTTCCCGGACACCCCCAGCTGGTGATTAGAGTACAGAACTGCTTTTTGCCGGTATGAAGGGTCCGGTAGCGCTCCATCTCCAGAATATGATGCGCGGGATAGGGGATGGAATCAAGATCAGTGATCAATTCCCGGGGTTCGGTATATTTGATCTCCTCACCGGACCGGAAAGAGAGACCGGCGATACCATTCCAGGCTTCCGGCCCGTCAGGGAGAAGGGCGGCCAGTTCAAGAATCGTCCTCTCCCCTTCGCCCATTACACAGATATCCGCTCCTCCTTCGATGAGCGATTCTTCCGGGCAGATACTGGGATGTGGTCCTCCCCAGATGATCTCCATTCTGAATGGGAGCTTTTTTATATCCTGTGTCAGATCACGAGCAAACTCAAATGAAGAATACATCACCGATAAGCCGATGAACCTGGGCCTGACCTGTTTGATATGGGAGATGATGGCCTCTTTGTCCAGACCCAGAACATTGGCATCAAGTAGATCTACATTATATCCGTCCCCTTTCAATAAGGCGGCTATGTATGCCAGCCCCAAAGGAGGGAGTGCAGCTTCTTCATGAAAAAGAGGAATATTTATCAGAAGAAATTTGCCGAGCTCACGACTCTTTATCGGGTTATTCAACTCTTTTCTCATAGCAATCAATCAGCCGTTCTACCTCACCGGCTGCTTCTTAATTTTCTCCCGAAATCCTTCGGGATCCCGGTTGTCTTAATTGATATTACCGGGACAATAAACCGCGGATTAAGCGGATTAGGCGGATTGTTTTTCCGAATCAGCATAATTCGTGTAATTCGCGTAATTCGTAGTTCATTTAGTTCTTTTTAGCGAAGCTATCTTCTTGTTGAGTTTCGTGTCGAGTCCGGCCGGGCGCTTCTCCAATTGGCCCCGGAAGGAATCTTATTATTAAGATAAAGCCACCATGCTCTGCAGATGGCCACCTGCATTAATGCCATATATTCTGTCAAATCTCTCTTCCTAAGCCAGCTTGCTATCCCTAAACCTCCAAATAAAACTACCGGGACCCACCAACATCCACTTAAAAACCAGATATAGAGATAACAGACTATAATTATCAAGGGGAGGAATAGAGGAAGTACCCTCCTGACAAAAAAAGTAAGAGCGAATAACCCCGATCGAAGATGTAAAAGATTCAAGTGCCGGAGGACAACTTCAATAGTACATAATCCTCTGCGAACTTTCTGGTCTAATAAGCCCCTGAGCGAAACGGGCGCTGTTTCATATACCACCGCCGCTTCACTATGAATAACTTTCAGTCCCTGTTCCTTGATAGTCAGAGCAATTTCTATATCATCCACTGCCGCGCTGCTCTGGATCTGAGATATGGTTTTTTTTCTAAAAGCCGAGAGTTGACCGAAGAGAAAAGGCACCGATGAGAGAAGGCTTTCTTTCTCCCGGAATCCGTGCTCAGCTTCAACATACGCCCGCTCATAAGACGCACTTCTCCCCTCCCCTTTGATCTTTAACCTTCCGCTGATTGCTCCGAGGGCGGGATCATGTAACGGGGAGATCAACGCCCGCAACGATTCTTTCTCAAGTTCCGTATCGGCATCGGTTATTACGATGATCTCAGCCCGCGCCTCTTTAAGCGCAAGATTCAGGGCGGCAATTTTGCCCTAGATCGGAAGAGCACACGTCTGAACTCCAGTCACACTGATATATCTCGTATGCCGTCTTCTGCTTGAAA
>CAKZYZ010000043.1 GCA_937885075.1 uncultured bacterium
CCTCTGTTCTTCTTTTTTTTTTTTTTTAATGATACGGCGACCACCGAGATCTACACTCTTTCCCTACACGACGCTCTTCCGATCTATATGAATGTTTAACCAAGATCTCCCTTACCTCCCGGTGCAGAGCGGGACTGTGGGTTTCACAGAGGATCGCTGGCCTCTGTTCTTCCAGTATCCGTTTCATCCCGGCCAATACCCGGGTCTCATTCCCTTCAACGTCTATCTTCAATATATCTGGTGCCGGATAATTATTTTCAAAGACCAGGTTGTCCAGAGTTATGGTCTTTATATCTATCACCAGACTGGAAGAGCGATCCGTGCCCTGATCCGGTGAGATCAGGTGCCCCTGGAACGTAGTCCCATCCTCTTCCAGTTGAAAAGATTGCGTCCCGGCCTGATCAGATACGGCGGCATTTATAGCTTCAACATTTTTGAGATGATTAATTCTGATATTACTGAGGAGTCTACCGTAGTTTTCCGGATTTGGTTCAAAAGAAATGACCTTCCCCGAGCTGCCGGCCCGGGAGGCGAAGAGGAGGGTGAAGAACCCGGCGTGAGCCCCTACATCATAAGCGACAGTGCCTTCCCGGACCAGGTCCATAATCATTGCTTGAACCCGCGGCTCGTGAGTCCCCAGCCAGATGAATTTTTCCCCCTGGTACTTTATCCCCATCCGAAATCCCTTGAGCGGACCAGCCGTTATCCGGACCAGGCGCGGTTCTCCCGCGGGGAGGAATCGGTTCAGGGTATTTCTTAATATCCGGTTAACAACCGGGAGGCGATAGAGCCGGGTTCGGACGCGCAGGGGGATGATACTGATGAGAGGCGAGATAATATTTTCAGCGATGGTTTTCAATATTGAGCCTCTTCAGGCAAAGTGTCACAAGGAATCTAACTACGACCGTGGATTGAGGACTGATAATGCCCTGATAATCTCCTCAACCCCGGTTTGATAAGTCCACCTGTCAATTATCTCCCGTGAAGACTTTTTCATTCTCTGCCGGAGATCGGTATTGAGTAGAAGTTGTCGAAGCTTCTGGCTGAGTTCTTCGATATCTCCGACGGGAAAAACAAACCCGTTCCGACCGTCCTGAACCAGATCTCCCCGGGACCCTACTCGATCACTTACTATTATTGGTAAGCCGTAATTCATGGCTTCATTGATTACCCGGGGAGATGGGTCAAGCTGAGAAGGAACCACAAAAACATCGGCAACGGTATAATAAGCCGGGATTTCTGTCTGATTTTTGAATCCGGCAAAGATAACTCTCTGAATATCATTATCCCGGACATAGCGTTCCAGGCTGTCGCGGTCCTCGCCGCTGCCTACAAATAATAGGGTCGCGTATGTCTCATCAGAGATCTGCTGAAAAGCATTAAGAAGATCCATCACTCTTTTCCGGGGTGTCAATCTCCCCAGGAAGAGGATTACCGGAGAATCCCCGGCTATGCTCAGACCCTCTTTTATCTCATCTCTGCGGGGGAGTAATTTTTTCGCCTGGCTCTGGAAGAACTTATTATTAACGGCTGCCGGATTCCAGTAAGTATTCTCCGGTGTCGCTCCGTAATACTGGTAGAATTCAGCATTCTTCTCGCATTCACACATGAAAGCCGAGACTCTTTTGAAGAGTGGGGTAAGAATGATTCTTTTTATCAGGTTCTTCAGCGGAGGTATTCTGGGAGCCAGGACGACACTTCCTCCCAGGAAAACAGGGGTGCGGGTTAATCCTGCCCCGAGGAAAGCCAGCCAGTTGCTCAAAGCTGAGTATCCCCAGATGAAAATCGCGTCATAGCGGTGAGAATATAATTCTCTAATGATTCCCGGGTTGATGAGCCCCCAGAATGATGGAGGAGACCTTCGCGCATAGTTCTTTAGAAAGATATGATCGTAACCGTCTAAGAGGGGGAGATCCCATTTTATATTTATACCGAAGCCCTCTTCGTAGGTTCCGCCTTCTTCCACCCCTCCTTTCCAGCAATAATACACCGTCAGGTCAATCCGGGGATGCGCGGCCAGTTCCTGATAGAGAGGATAGTAGTATTGAATCGGGTGTGAGATCAGGATGGCCAGTTTGTATTTCATGAATTAGCGCCTCCGGCACTAACGTTAAAAAATAAGGACGTTGAAAAATAAAAACGTTAAAGATCGTTGAAGACCGTTAGGCGCCTCGTAAAATATGGGGCAATAATAGTTACTCTGTAAGAATTATATATATAACATCCTGGTTTCATTTTTCGAAATGAATTGGTAATATATAAACTTATTTCACCTGATTAAGCAAGAGGGGGATTTCTATGAAAAAGATAAAAGTAATGACGGTGGTAGGGACCAGGCCGGAGATTATCCGACTCTCGCGGGTTCTGGCTTGTCTGGATGAGAACGTTGATCACGTCCTGGTCCATACCGGGCAGAACTATGATTATGAGCTCAACGAAATATTTTTTGATGACTTGAAACTCCGCAAACCCGATCACTTTCTAAACGCTTCCGCCGAGACATCGGCTGGGACTATCGGTCGGATTATCAGCGGGATCGATCCGATTCTGGCGAAGTACGAACCGGACGCCCTCCTGGTTCTTGGAGACACCAATAGTTCTCTCTCCACGCTCCCCGCCAAGCGGCGGAAGATACCTATATTTCATATGGAAGCCGGGAATCGCTGTTTTGATGAGAGAGTTCCCGAAGAGATTAACCGGAAGATTGTCGATCATATCAGTGATATCAATCTTCCCTATAGTGATATCGCACGGGAATACCTGCTCCGGGAAGGGATCCCGGCCGACCGTGTCATCAAGACCGGAAGCCCTATGTTTGAGGTGTTGAATCACTACGAGAATGAGATTGAAGAATCGGATGTCCTCAATCGGCTCAAATTAAAGATCGGGGATTATTTTGTTCTCAGCGCCCACCGGGAAGAAAATATTGACCCGGACCGACAGTTCGAGAAACTTATTGGGATTCTGAACAGTCTGGCTGAAAGGTACCGGAAGAGAATAATTGTCTCTACTCATCCCCGGACCGCAAACCGGCTGAAGGAGAAGGGGGTTAGCTTCCCGGGTGAAGTTGAAATCCTGAAGCCTCTGGGATTCTTTGATTACCTTAAGCTCCAGAGGAACGCGCTTGCCGTTCTCTCCGATAGCGGAACCATCACCGAGGAATCATCAATTTTGGATTTCCCGGCTCTCAATATCCGGGAGGCCCATGAGAGACCGGAGGGGATGGAGGAGGGAGCGGTTATGATGACCGGTCTGAATATAGAGCGGATCTTTCAGGGTCTGGCGATTTTAGAATCCCATGTGGGGCAGAAGCGGCGGGTGCCTTCTGATTATTCCATACCCGATGTTTCCCGGAAGGTTCTTTATATCATTATCAGCTATATCGATTACGTGAATCGGCGGGTCTGGTATAAACCGGTTGATGTTTAAGCATCAACCGGTTTAGTTTTGAAGAATGACCAAGAATAAGAATGCGGCAAGACGTTAAGTACTGTATATATTTCTTTCTTCGTCAAGGAGGAGGGCAAATGTCTTACCAGGGTGGTTAGGTGAATCTTTTAACTTTTTCATCCGCCATCCTGTGCGCCATAGTCTTGACGAAGGCGGAAGCTTTAGCGACGGAGGAAGGCACTTAAGCGCACTTTAGGCACTTTTAACTTAAGAACTTTGCCCGAACTAAGTTCGGGCAAAGTTCTACCCCCCCATCGGGAAGAGAAACTGGACCTGGAGGCGCATCGACCAATCCGGTCCGCCGGTCGGTTTTTCTACATTGTAGTAAGCCTGAGCGCTGGCGTTGATCGGGAGTCCTCCGATAGACATAATCTTCCCACCACCGCCGCCCAGGGGAATGGTCCACTTCTCGCCGCTCGGCGCCTTCCAGTTGGCGGTGTTGATCGGGGCGGAGAGGAGATACCAGCCGTCGGAGATGTTGTAGTTGACAAAGTACTGGATCAGCATCTGGTTGACATGAGCGCGGTCCGAGGCCCCCGCGAAATCCCAGAGGTTATTGGCCAGAGCGCCGATTACCCATGGCCCCTGCATGGTCAGGACAACCGCCGAGGGGCCGGCGGACCACTTTTCAGTACCGAGGATCTCGTCGGTCCCGGTGGGAAAAGAGATGATCGGACCCGCCCCCCAGATGATCGCTCCGGGTTGAGCGGGCGAGATGAATACCGAGCTGTTGATGTCGCCCAGGCCGAACATCCCCCCGCTATTCTTCCCCGCGAAGGGCTGGTAGATGAGGGGACAGATGGTCCGGGTAATCAGGTTCCAGTCCTCATTAAGATTGAAAGGAATGACCGGCTGAATGTTAAGAACATTCTGGGTCCGGTTGTGGGGGCCGATCCCGAAGGCGGTGTTGTTCTGGAACGGCAGGCTCATCATATTGGCAACCGGGTTCTGGGCCGCCCGGGCCAGATCCTCCTCTTCCGCGTATTCCTTGTACTTCCCGTACTCCGCACCCTGCCCATAAACGGGCGCAAGACACAAAATTGGTGAGCCTGTAATTGCTACCAGCGCAAGCAACACCACACTCAACACATAATACCTGATTGCCATGATTCCTCCTTTCTGTTTTACGACCTCCCCAAAGGCGGTCAATTTATAAGGTTCTCAGTTATTTCTACTTCCAGCTCACGCAGCAGCGAACCGTACTCCACTCTCCCACTTCCAGTCCATTCCTGTCCCTCCCCTGGATTTTTATCTCTCCATTATCATACCAGTGCGTCCAGAGGCCATCTTCCCTCCCCTTGATATAACTCCCTTCTTTTTCCTTCCGACCATTCTTATACCGGTAAACCCAGTGACCGTCTTTTTTGCCGGCCAGGAAGTTCCCCTCCTCCCGGAGAGGCATCTCTGCCTGATTATAATAGAAGGCCCAGGATCCGTCCCGCAGATCGTCTTTATACGTTCCTTGCTGACTTTCCAGCCCATTTTCATACCAGTACTGCCAGGGCCCGGTTTTCTTCCCCTCCGCGGTATAGGCCCCCTGTTTCTTCCGGACCCCGGTATCATACCAGTACTCCCACCATCCGGTCTCCGTGCCACCGGTAAAAGAGCCTTTTTTTTGCATCTGACCGTTCATGTACCAGTAGGTCCAGGGACCGACCTGCATATAATAATCCCTCCCCGGTTTTCCGGTGACCTTCACCTCCCCCAGTTGCCGATGCTCTCCGTTGGGCCAGGTCTTGATCGGGTAGGAAGCGCCTGCCGTATTAGGTGGAAGGACCATGAGCACTACCAGCCCGATAACATGAGAAAATAAACCATATTGTAAGAGTCTTGCCATAAGACTAAATCCTAATATACTGGTAATTAAATATTCGTGAACCTATTATAGGATAATATACGTTAATGTCTAATTCCTAATGACGAATGACTAATCAATGACTAAACCAGAATGCCGAATGAGCGAAATCACAAGCCAAAAGCCAATGAACTGATTCACCTGCCCCGGTTGAATCAACCGGGGCAGGGGTCGTTGGTTGAGTCTGCGGATTTAGCCAATAAA
>CAKZYZ010000044.1 GCA_937885075.1 uncultured bacterium
CGGGGTTTCTTCCGCCTCCTCTTCCTCTGCTCCTTCTTCCGGCATCGGGGGGAGAACCGCGTCAACGAGTACCGCCACGGCGCTTCCGAAGAGCGGGGTGTCTACTTCAAAAGCGATTGGGATTCTCCGACGATCAACCGTTATCCAGGCCAGGAGATCGCCCTTCTTCAGCATCTCTCCTTCGTGGGAGACGCTCGGTTTCATGGTATAGGTTTTAGTTTCACCCATTGGTTCGGTCTCGAATATTCCCTTCCCGATAATCTCTATTTCCACCTTCCAGTTCTTTTCATTGGCGTTGACATCAACTCGAAAACGCTTCCCCATACCCATCGGTTGCCGTCTGAGCCAGAATAATAGGCTGAGAGCATCCTGGGCATCAGGAGGAATAACCATCGTCCGTGGTTCCCGATCCTTCTTGTCTTCCCGGCTGTAAGTGGCGGTCCGATTCTCCTGGTCGTATTCAATAACATCGTGCCTCTCATAGTGCCCCTCTTTAATGACCTTCTCGAATCGGATGGGATTACCGTTCTCCCGGGAGATCCAGGTGTGGATAGTATCTTCAATCTTGAAGAAATTGGAGAGGAAGTCATTGGAGATAGTGATAACGGTCAGATGATAGGCTTCCTCTCCATTGATCACCTCCAGGCCGTGGTTCTCCATGATAATCTGCCCGACATTGATTCCGATCCAGCTCACATCGTAGGTCAGCTTTTCCCCGGCCAACAGATTGGTGATCGGACGTTTTTCGGTTGCGTCTTTGTCCAGGTCTTCATAATAGAAAGGTTCTCCCGGGGTGGATTCATCCGCCGTAAAGCGAATTCCGCTCGCGCAGCCGGTGAGCATGAGTCCGGAGAAGAGAATCAAATAAAATCTAAATAATATTCTCATAATAGAACTTAGCCCTCGGCTTTGGCTCGGGCAACTTTTCCTCTAAGGAAAGCAGGAAATCAGGAGAATTTAAAATACTCTCCCCTCCTGTCTTCCTGCTCTCCTTAGGGGTTATTGTCCCGAGACTTAATATTAAACAACTCGGGATCCCGAAGGATTTCGGGAAAATTCCGAAGCAGGAACTTAGCTTCGCAACTATTTTTGCCACAAAGACACTAAGACACAAAGAAAAGAATTCAAAGTTGCAATAACAACGTTCTTTGGTTTTCTTTAGTTTTTCTTAGTGTCTTTCTGTCTTCGTGGCTAAATTATTAGATTTTTTAAGCAGTAATATTAGACAGACAAACTGCCGGATTCATTCAATAAAAAAGCAGCACCTGCTATAAGCAGGTGCTGCTTTTTTATCTCGGGATAGATACTCATATTAAGAATCTCCCAAAATACATTGGAGGAAAATCCTCCCGATATTTTGTTTTCAAAGAAAATAAAATACTATTTTACTTCCGGAATAGTGCATCCCGCTCCGCCAAAGATGACTTCCATATTAGTCTTTGACATATTCAGGAATGAATCCGGATCTTTATCGACATCGAAGACCCACTCGGCGCTGTTCTTGGTCTTGATGGGAGCGGTGGTGGAGATAATAGCATTCGGGGTATTGATCTTGATCGCGATCCGCATCCCGGAGAGCATCGGAAGCATGGCTTTCATCTGCTCCGCGCCGGCATCGCCGCCGCCCATATTATTACTATCCATCTTGGAAGTAATTACGTAATTGCCGTCGGCATTCTTAATGATTGAGACATTTTTGAAGACAGGGGTGTCGTCGAGCTTCGAGACATCCTTGAAGTCAAAGTCGATATTCATGTACTTCCAGCCGTCTTCTGTCGTAACCGTAGCGCTATTGAGGGTTATTCCCTGCGCTTTCATCTCCTCAAAGCCTTTTTTTACTTTGTCTACATCGAATTCAAAATCATTGTCGTCTTCAGCTTCCTCTCCTTCTTTCGCCATCGATTTGCTCATCTCCTTCATGGATTCCATCTGCTTGATGGTCTGCTCGCTCATTCCGTAGACAAACTTGACGTTTCCGGAGCCATCCTTGTTCAGGGTTATATCCTGCTCCATCTTAAGACATCCGGTGAGAGCGATGATCGCTACCAGACTCAATGCCCAGATCCACTTTTTCATAGTTTCCTCCTATTTGTAACCGGTTCAGCAGGACAAACTGTTTGAACTGATGAAACCGGTTTTGATTATTGTCCTATTCAAAACCATCCTAATTTTGAGGAGATAAGATACTGCCAGATTAAGCGTCGGTCAATTAAAATTTACTATTTGGAGATTGGTTATTGGCCGTTGGATATTGGATATTCCTCTTCCCCCCGCCTCGTCCTGTTTCGTTCGAAGTTCGATGTTCGGCGTTCGACGTTCGAAGTTCAGTCTTTCCGCCCCCACCGCCTCGGCCTCTTTAATAAACTACGAATTACGCGAATTTTTAGCCCTCGATGACAATATGTCATTTTGCGGGTATACGAATTAAAAATAGATTGGTTTTTTCCGTCAACCGTTGGACCGCAACAATAAGATATACTGTAATGATATGCTATATTACAATGAACGAAAGAGAAGTTGAGAAAAAATATAGACTTCACAATAACTCTCGGATATTATGGAGTTTGGGAACTTTTGCTTCCAGGATTTCATCAAAATTGGTTCCCGGACGCGGAGAAATGGGCACCGGAAAAAGGTAGTAAGCAGTAATTAGTGTCTGAACGAAAACCCCGAACACTAAGTCATTGCGAGGAGGAACGACGAAGCAATCTGCTTTGTTTGTGAGGAGATTGCTTCGTCGCTCTGCTCCTCGCAATGACAAATCAAATGAAAATCAGGGTTTTCGGTCAGGCACTAATTAGTGATCGGTAATCGGTGAGCAGTAAGCGGTTAGCGGTAAGCAGGAGACCGGGCTGCCGGGGCTTGCTTTTACTGCTCACCGCTCACCGCTTACCGCTTACTTTCCTTTCTCCCTTATCTCGTTACCGGAACATCGCCGTGGGCGCCGAAATAAACCCGGGTAACTCCCCGTCCGGCCCAGAGCGCGGAGGAGGGGTTAAAAACAATAGTATCATCCAGGGAGTTTCCGTCCAGGTCAGCGATGAGCGGGGTATATTCTTGATTGCCATAGTAGAACCGGGTCACCCCCCGGATGGCCCAGAGGCCGGTGGCGGGTCGGAAGACGGCCAGCTGATTCCGGAAGGGGAGCGCTGATTTCGCGGCGCCGTACCATTGAAAAACTCCCGGAACCGGAATGTCGCCGCTCCTTCCGAAGTAGCAGCGGGTAAAGTCATGGACCGCCCAGAGTCCGGTGGAGGGACGGAAGACGGTAATATCGGCCGATCCATCCCCGTTATAATCCACCGGGGCGGGAAGGTCCCCCGGGGCGCCGTAATAGATGACGCTGATCCCCCTGATTCTCCATTGTCCCGACTGCCGGCCGAAGAGGGCGATATCGCAGGAGCCGTCCCCGTCATAATCGCCGGGAACCGGCAGGTCGTTGGATCCCCCGAAATAGAGCCGGGTAATCTCCTTGACCGCCCAGAGGCCGGAGGAGGGGCGGAAGATCGAGACGTCGGTGACGCCGTCGCCGTCATAATCCCCGCTGACCGGGATGTCGCCGGTGGTCCCGAAGTAGGTCCGTCCTAACCCCCGGACCGCCCAGAGGCCGGAAGAGGGGCGGAAGACAGCAATATCCGCTCTCCCGTCGCCGTTGTAGTCCCCCGCTTCCAGGACAATATACTCCGGAGTGGGGGTTGGAACCGGCTGGTCGGAGAAGGATACCGTCCAGAGGGACGGCAGCGTTTCCCCGTCCAGCTCCGTCAGGACCGTCCAATCGGCGCCGCCGTCAGTGGTATGCCGGATGCTTCCGGAAAGACCGAAAGTTACCGCCCAGGCCTGTTGAGAACTCACGGCGCTGATCCCCATGGTGTAGTAGTCTGAATGGTGCGTGCCCCAGGTGGATCCTCCGTCGATGGTCCAGGAGATGGCGACATCACTGACCGCCCAGACCGTGGAGGTGTTAACGGCGCAGATATTGTTGCCGTCCAGCGCGCCATCGGTCTGCAATGTCCAGATGTCGCCGCCGTTTGAGGTCTTGAGCACAAACCAACCCATGCTTGAGCCGTCACCCCCGATCGCCCAGGCTGTCTGCCCGTCGATTGCTGAGATACCCAGGATGTGATTATAGCCCGGGGTAGCGACATCCCCGCCGCTCTGGCGAGTCCAGGAGGCGCCGGAGTCCGTACTTTTGAGTATCGTGGGATAGCCGTTCTTTGGCCCTCCGGTCACCCAGACGGTGCCGCTGTCCGGGGCATAGACGCCCTGCAGGCCGATACCCTCGTATCCGGCCGGAAGCTGGTTCGTCCAGGTGGCGCCGCCGTCGCTGGTATGGAGGATCACGCTTTCGGTCAAGGACCCGCCCACGGCCCAGACATGGTCAGCGTCGGAGGCATGGACCTTGGCCAGATTGAGATCCGGGAGGTTGGAGGAAGAGCCTTTCCGGACCCAGGTTTCCCCCCCGTCGGTGGTCCGGTAGATGGTCGCGTACCCGTCGGCGGCATCACCCACCATCCAGGCGGTGGAAGGATCCACGGCGGAAACCCCGGCCATATTCACGGCCGCGACCTGCCCGGCACCCTGGCGCGTCCAGCTCTCCCCGCTGTCGATAGACCGGAGGATAGTCCCGTAGCCGTCCCAGAGATTCCCCGCCGCCCAGCCGTAATAATTCGACGCGGCCCCCACGCTTGATCCACCAACCAGCAGCAGACAGATCCCTGCCCCGCAAAACATAATTAAACCCCTGATTAGTCGAGTAGACATATTAACCTCCTATTGAGAACTTAGCTTCGCAACTAATTAAACCGCGAATCCCGCGAATCTTCACGAATTAAAAGAAAAAATGAACTACGAATTACGCCCCCGATTAAAACTTCGGGGCGGAGAAATTACACGAATTATTTTGATTAGAGAAAAAACAATCTCTGTCAGACCCGGCGGCTATGCCGGACGGGCGCCCAATCCGCTTAATCCGCGGTTAAATAAGTTACGGCAGCTTGATGCCGGGTTTCGATAATCTCCGCAGATCGGAAGAGCGTCGTGTAGGGAAAGAGTGTAGATCTCGGTGGTCGCCGTATCATTAAAAAAAAAAACAAAGAAAAATAAGAAAGCAAATAGATGAAGCGATCGAAA
>CAKZYZ010000045.1 GCA_937885075.1 uncultured bacterium
TCTTCGTTTTGTGTCTTCTTCTTTTTTCTTCTGTTTTTTTTTCCATTTTTTTTTTTTTTTTTCAAGCAGAAGACGGCATACGCGATATATCAGTGTGACTGGAGTTCAGACGTGTGCTCTTCCGATCTGGTTACGGCTACACCGCCATTCTGGTAGCCTGGCTGGCCCGAACCAATCCGCTGATAGTAGTCATAGTAGCCTTCCTCTTCGGCGGTCTTTTAACCGGGGGAGAGATGATCCAGATTACGGTCGGGGTTCCCATCTCGGTGATTCACATCCTGGAAGGGGCTATCTTATTCTTTCTCCTGGCCGGGGATCTGATGATGCAGTATCGAATGGTCTTTAAAATGGAAATAACGGAAATACCTGAAGCACCTGAAATGCCTAAAGAGGACTGAAGTGCGGGGAAAGAAGTGCCTAAAGTGCGCTAAAGTGCCTAAAGTTTATTATTTTTTCTTCAAAAAAATAATAGTTTGCAAGCATTGGAATAACGTTGAATTAATTTTCAATACTGCTTCAATAAAATAATGATGGTCGTTGTTCAAAACTAAAGTAGCGAACGAAGTGAGCTAATTTATTATGGATTTAATCACAATACTACTTCAATCCGGTTTGGCCCAGGCCGCCCCGATTATCCTGGTCGCCCTGGGGGAGGTCGTCAGCGAACGGTCCGGGGTCCTTAACCTGGGACTGGAAGGGATGATGCTGATGGGAGCACTCTTCGGCTTCATGGGGACTTACTACACAGATAGCCTCCTGGTAGGCTGCCTGGTCGGGATCTTGGCCGGGACAGCTTTCAGCCTGATTCACGCGGTCCTAACTATCAGCCTGCGGGCCAACCAGATCGTGAGCGGCCTGGCCCTCACCATATTCGGCGGAGGGTTCACCGCGTTTATCGGCGATAAGCCGATCACCTGGCTGGCCGACCTCTTTCACGCCATACCGGTCCAGATGACCATGGCGGTCCCCAACGACTCTTTCCGGGCCATCGCGCTGCCCGGACTTTCTCAGATCCCGGTTCTGGGGCCGATTCTCTTCAATCAGAATCTGCTGGTCTATCTCACCTACCTCCTTATTTTCGGGGTCTGGTTTCTGCTCAACCGGACCCGCTTCGGTCTCAATGTCCGCTCGGTCGGGGAGAATCCGGCCTGCGCCGAAGTGATGGGAGTGCCGGTCAATCGAACCCGCTATATCTGCGTACTGATCGGGGGGGCTTTCGCCGGGCTGGGCGGGGCTTATCTCTCCCTCGCCCTCTCCCCGGGCTGGAAGGAGATGATGTCAGGGGGACGGGGCTGGGTGGCGATCGCGATCGTGATCTTCGGAAACTGGAAAGCGGTCCGGTCTTCGCTGGGTGCGCTGCTCTTCGGAACCCTCTACGCTCTGGATTCCATCCTGCAGGCTCACGGGACCATGGTTCCCACCCACTTCCTGCAGATGCTCCCCTACCTGGCCACCATCGGTTTCCTGATCATCGCCCGAACCAAGGCCTTTAAAAAGTCGATGGGAGCTCCGGAAGCTCTGACCAATCCCTATCATCGGGAATCGAGGGAATAGACTCCCCCCTGTATTGATGCCAATATCAATACAATAAAGTTTTTTTGCCGTCCCGCCTCCGGGATGGTATACTGGTTTATTCAAACTAATTTAGCATCGCAGGTGCTGCATTTTGGAGTAGCTATATATAATGTCGTATCGAGTTCCAGACGGAAGATCGATGAAAGTGGTGGTATGTACTCACTGCATACTCAACCAGAACGCTAAGCTGGAAGGAATCGCCGGTTGGCCCGGGATGATCGAAGAAGTTATGGCAATTATCCGGCGGTCCGGGGCCGGGATTCTCCAGATCCCCTGTCCCGAGGTAATATATGAAGGAATCGGGCGGTTCGACAAGAGCGTCGAACAGTACCGGTGCCCCGCCTTCCAGAGCTTGAGTAAGACAATCGCCTCGGGGGTGATCGATCAGATTGAAGATTATCTCAACTGGGGATACCAGATTCCCGCGATCCTGGCAATAGATGGGAGTCCGACCTGCGGCTTCAACCTGACCCAATCGGCGCCGGAGTGGCGAGGGCGCGTGGCGGAGATGAACTGGAAGGAGGTTCGCTACATCCCGGAACCCGGCGTCTTCATGAAGATCCTCAGTGATGAAATGAAAGAGAGATCTATAGATATCCCGATCATAGGAATCCCCGAACTCCCGGAGTTGGGGTCGATGGAAGAAGCGCTGGAGAAGATAGAAGGAGCGTTGAAATAGAGAATAGGGAGGGGGTAGTAATCAGTAAGCGGTAAGCGGTAAGCGGTAGGCGGTAAGCAGTAAGCGGTAAGCAGTAAGCGGTAGGCGGTGAGTAGGGAGTGGAGGCGCCCGATCGTCCGACTTGTCCGACTCCCCGGATCAGTCAGATCCGACCGATCCGTCTGATTAAAAAAAGGCCGAGGCGGGGAAGGGATCGGTAATCAGTAAGGCGGGTATCCGGGTGTTCTTTTACTGATAACTGATTACCGTTTACTGATTACTATTCTTTTAAAAGGGGCCGAGATAGAGGGAGCTATTCACTATTCCCCATTCTCTATTCCCCAATTATAAACCAGCGGCAATGGCTGAAGATCAATCCTTAATGGAGCATTGATCCACCACCGCCGCGCAACAACAGGAGGAAAAGATGAGCACTATGAGAAAGAGTTCATCCGTTGTATTGGCGCTGGCCATCCTGGTCGGCATTGGTTTGATCGTGTCCGTGATATGGCCGGGCGGAGTACAGGCGGCTGTCGCCAAGAAGTTAAAATTGGCGGCCTGCTATTCGACCCCGATCGAAGAACCCTGGCCGAACGTTATCCATCAGGCCTGCCTGAAGGTAGCCAAGGAGACCGGCATCAAGTACGATATGACCGAGCATATCGGCTACACCGACTTCGAAAAGGTCTTGCGGGAGTACTGCGAGCGCGGTTATGACATCATCACCGGAGACGCTTTCGGAAATGAAGAGGTGGTGCGTCGGGTGGCCAAGGACTACCCCAAAATCGCCTTCTGCTTCGGCTCCGGCCTGGGACCGGCGGAACCTAACTTCTCCGTCTTCGACAACTGGATCCAGCAGCCGGCTTACCTCTGCGGCATTATCGGAGCCAAGGTTTCCAAGACCGGCATTATCGCCGCGCTGCCCCAGATGGATATCCCGGAGATCAACCGGATTCTCAACGCCTATATCGCGGGAGCCAAGGACACCAACCCTAAAATCAAGGTGATCGGAACCTATATCGGCAGTTTCTTCGATCCCGCCAAGAACAAGGAAGCCGGTCTGGCCCTGATTGAAGGCGGAGCGGATGTTATCTTCTCCATGGGTTACGGAGGAATCGAAGCCGCCAAAGAGAAGAAAATACTGGCCTTCGGCAACATGCAGGACCAGTGGGAACTGGCACCCGACAGCGTCATTACCGGCCCGATCTGGGATATGTATCCCACCATCAAGGCCCTGGTGGATGCCGTTCAGGGCGGATACTTCAGCGGTCGGGATTACGCGGAGTATAGCTTCATGACCAAGGGCGGTTCCTATCTCGCGCCCTACCATAACTTCGAGAAGAAGCTGCCCCAGGAAGTAAAAGATCTGGTCGCAGCGAAGACGAAAGAGATCAAGGACGGCAAACTCCGGGTCGCGATCGACGAAGCCACCGCGAAGTTTGATACGAAATAACGCGGGGGGCTTTCTTGTAACAAAGCATGTGATTAACCACGAAGGACACGAAGACCACGAAGAGAAGATATTCTCTTTTTTCAGTCTCCCTTCGTGTTCTTCGTGTCCTTCGTGGTTTAATTAAACGTGGATTATGTCTGAGAATAGTACATCCAATATAACACCCCATCCTTTAGTCGAGATGCGTGACATCTGTAAGCGGTTTCTGGATGTCAAGGCCGAGGACCATGTCGATCTCTCGGTCTACCCCCGGGAGATTGTCGGGCTGCTGGGAGAGAACGGAGCGGGCAAGACCACGTTGATGAAGATCCTCTTCGGCTTATATCAGCCGGACTCGGGGGCAATCCTGGTGAACGGAGAAGAAGTTACCTTTCACTCTCCGCTTGATACCATTCAGCATGGAATCGGGATGGTTCACCAGCATTTTAACCTGGTGGACCACCATTCGGTGATCGAGAATATCATCATCGGCGACAAGAAGAGCAGCCCGCGGGGGATCGTTGACTACCGGGGCGCGAGAAAACGAATCCGGGAACTCAGTGAACGGTACGGCCTGGAGGTGGATCCGGACTCGGAAGTCTGGCAGCTTTCGGTGGGAGAGAAACAGCGGGTAGAGATCCTCAAAGCCCTCTACCGGGATGTTAAGCTTCTGATCCTCGATGAACCGACCGCGGTTCTGACCCCGCAGGAGGTGGTGAACCTCTTCATCACCCTCAAACAGCTGGTCAAGCATGGCCTCTCCATTGTCTTTATCTCCCATAAACTGAACGAGGTGATGGAGGTGACCGACCGCTCGGTCATACTCCGCCGGGGGAGAAGAATCGGAGAACAGAAGACCTCGGAGACAACCAAAGAAAAACTGGCCGCCATGATGGTCGGAACCGACGAATCATTCGTAGTCCCCAAAAAAGCCGTCTCATTCCAGGGCGAACTGTTAAAAATCGACTCCCTCACCGTGAAAAACGATATGGGGTTGGTGGCGGTCAACAATATCAGCCTGACCCTGAATAAGGGATCCACCCTCGGCATAGCCGGGGTCTCCGGAAACGGCCAGCGGGAACTGGCCGAGGCGCTGGGTGGGGTGCGACGCGCGGAGAGCGGCCGGATCATCATGGAAGGGAAAGATATTACCAACCTGCCGCCGGCGCGGCTGGTCGAGGCAAAGATGGCCCGGATTCCTGAGGACCGCTTCCGGCTCGGCCTGGTGATGGACTTCAATATCGCCGAGAACCTGGTCATGGAGAAGCACCGGCAGCCTCCCTTTTCCCGCGGTATATTCCTCAGTTGGCCGAAGATAATGGAGAGCGCTCGGGGACTGATTGAAAAATTTGATATCAGGACACCCGGTGCCAGGACCACCACCCATTCCCTCTCCGGTGGAAATATTCAAAAGGTCCTGCTGGCCCGGGAGTTAAGCATGGACCCCACCGTTGTTCTGGCGGCCCAGCCCACCCGCGGCCTCGATATCGGAGCGGTCAGCTTTGTTCATCGGTTGATGGAAGATGAACGGTCGAATGGAAAAGGAATTTTATTCATCTCCGAGGATCTGGATGAACTGCTGGCGGTCAGCGATATCATCGCGGTGATGTACGAAGGCGAAATCATGGGGATCATCCCGGCCGCGGAGGCGACCAAAGAAAAACTGGGCCGTCTGATGATGGGGATCAAAGATTCTTCCCCGGCGGAGAAGACGAGGGAGGTTAGTGCCTATGCGGATTAAACTCGTCAAACGGCCTCCCCTCCCATTGTGGAAACGGGCCCTGCTGCCGGTCTGGGCGATACTGCTGGCTTTCCTGATCAGCGGCATCTTTATCGCTCTGACCGGAACCAATGTTCTCGAAGCATTCTGGCTGATCATTACCGGTTCGCTCGGATCCCGTTTCGCCTTTCTGGAGACCCTGATCAAGATGACACCGATGTGCCTGACCGGGCTGGCGGTGACCATCGCCTTCCGGGCCAAGTTCTGGAATATCGGGGCCGAAGGTCAGCTTTACATGGGGGCGATGGCGGCCGCCTGGATCGGAATAATCCCGCTCAGTTCATCTCCCTTCATTCAGATCCCGGTTATCATCATGGCCGGATTTGTCGCCGGGGGTCTGCTGGCCATCTTTCCTGCCTGGCTCAAGGTTAAATTCAAGGTGGATGATGTTGTGACCACCCTGATGCTGAACTACGTGGTGATCTTCCTGATGAGGGCGCTCCTCGATACCGTCTGGCGGGATCCCATCTCGGGTTGGCCGCATTCACCCTCCATCCTTCCTGCCGCCATCTTCCCCCGGCTTCTGCCCCCGGGGAGATTACACATCGGATTTCTTATCGCCCTCGGAGCCGCCGTGCTCTGCTTTATCCTGCTCAAATACACCGGACTCGGCTATCGGCTCCGGGCGGTGGGCTATAATCCCCAGGCTTCCCGCTACGGCGGGATCAATGTAAAACGGACCCTGCTGGCGACCGCCTTTATCAGCGGCGGTCTGGCCGGCCTCGCCGGAGTGGGCGAGGTCTGCGGGATGCAGTTCTACCTGATCGACGGCATCTCCAGCGGTTACGGTTACTACGGAGTGGCCATCGCCATGCTGGCCAACCTCCAGCCGCTCGGAGTAATCCTGGCCTCGTTCTTCTTTGCCGTCATCTTCACCGGTTCCCAGACCATGAGCCGTTATACCGTGGTACCGGTATATATCAGCGATATTATGCAGGGCCTGACCCTGATCACCATGCTGATGGTTCTTCTGCTTAACCGGTATAAAATTAAGATAAGTCGGAAGTAAGTTCGTGCTAACAAAATGTTGAGATATAGAAGTCAGTAGAAAAGCAGGTAATCAGTAGACAAGCAGGTAATCAGTAGACAAGCAGGTAATCAGTAACCAGTTATCAGTAATCAGTAAGCCTTCACCAGGTAACTGGGCGAGGCGCACCGATTACCGATCACCGATTACCGATCACTGATCACCGATTACCGATAACCGATTACCGATCACTGATAACCGATCACCGATCACTGATAACCGATCACCGAACACTGATCACCGATTACCGATAACCGATCACCGATCACCGATTACCGATTACCGATTACTATCTTTTCGCCGGAGGCGCTAAATACTATGGACCAAATCCTGACCTATACCTTTATCGCCGGCCTGCTGGCCGCGACCATTCGGATGTCGATCCCGCTCATCTTCGGTACCCTGGGAGAGCTTTTTAATGAACGGTCCGGGGTATTAAACCTGGGCATTGAGGGAATCATGACACTGGGCGCCATGGCGGCCTTTGTCGGAACCTATCTGACCGGTTCCCTTCTGGTCGGGGTGATCGCGGCGATTGTCTGCGGGATGATCCTGAGCATTCTGATGGCGTTCCTGACAGTCACACTCGGTCTAAGCCAGCATGTATCCGGGATCGGGGTAACATTCTTCGGCACCGGGGTCAGTTACTATATCTATCGGCTGATCGTCGGCACCCCAAAAGTACCCCCCATAGTTGATCCGTTCCAGGTTATTCGGATCCCGATTCTGAGCGACATACCGTTGATAGGCGAGGCCTTTTTCAGCCAATATCTCCTGGTCTACATCGCGTTCCTCTCTATCCCCGCGGCTTACTGGGTACTCTTCAAGACCAGCCTGGGGCTGAAGATCAGGACCTGCGGAGAGAACCCGGCCGCGGCCGATACCATGGGAGTAAACGTCAGCGGCACCCGATACCTCAGTCTGATAATAGGGGGAGGCCTGATCGGCCTGGGAGGAGCTTTTCTCACTATCGCCCAGAACAACATGTTTACCTTCGGAACCGTCGCCGGGAGAGGGTGGGTCTGCATCGCTCTGATCGTCTTCGCCAACTGGAAACCCGGCAAGGTCCTCCTGGGGGCGCTGCTCTTCTCGCTGATCGACGCCTTCCAGCTCCGCCTCCCTATGCTGGGGCTGCATATACCCTATCAGATCTTCCTGATGCTCCCCTACCTGATTACGATCGTGATGCTGGTCCTGGTGGCTCGCAAGGCCAGTTACCCGGCCGCGATGCTCAAGTCCTACTCCCGAGAGGAATAGAACATAGCGCCTGCGGCGCTACTAATGAAGAAATCCGAATGAAATCCAAATGACAAATGATTAAATTCCTAATTCCCAGCTCTACTTCGCGTCCCGAACAGCCCGTGCGAGTTTCGCCATTTCTCACTCATGGCTTCGTCATTTGATTCGTCATTCCCCATTCCCCAAATTTGCTCCGCAGGCGCTAATTAACTAAAAATATTATCTTGACCACTGGATCCCAGGGGAGATATACTCTACAGACCATCGTATTATATTTGAATGTGATAGAACTGACCATACAGACCGCCGGATACCTTATCCCACCCGGGAATAGCGGCGATTGAGATAATATATTTTAATAAACCTTAGAGATACCGTTTTTGATTGAGGTATAATTACTCGTGAATAATCAGATTTCTAAATCAACTGATTCCCGTCCGGCTCCGGAGACGGGAGAGACACTCCTGGAGATGCGGGGGATCAGCAAGCTCTTTTCCGGGGGGGTTCTGGCCAATGATCAGGTAGATTTTGAGATCAAGGCCGGGGAAATCCACGCCCTGCTGGGAGAAAACGGGGCGGGGAAAACCACCCTGATGAATATTCTCTACGGGCTCTACCAGCCGACGGCCGGGGAAATCTATATCCGGGGGGAGCAAGTTCACTTCAAATCTCCCCAGGATGCCTTTGGAGCGGGGATCGGCATGGTCCATCAGAACCGAAAACTCATCCCCGCCCATACCGTTATAGAAAATATAATGCTGGGGCACCCGGCCACCCGGATGATTATAAACGAGAAAAAAGCGAAAGAAGAAGTAAGCCGGATCGAGGAAAGATTCGGCTTCGATATCGACCTGGATGCCCGGGTCTGGCAGCTGGACGCGGGTGAAGCCCAGATAGTAGAAATCATCAAGGCTCTCTATCTGGGGGCCCGAATCCTGATTCTGGATGAACCGACTTCAGTCCTGACCCCTCCGGAGACAGAAAAGCTGATGTATTCTCTCAAGGATATGGTGGACAGCGGCCTGGCGGTTATCCCATTCATCACGCACAAGCTTCCCATTGTACTTGAGATAAGCGACCGGATAACCATCCTTCGAAATGGCAGGGTGGTCGATCATATTAAAACCAAAGATGCCACCAAGACCAGTCTGGCCCAGGGTATGGTCGGAAAAGAGATCCTTTTCGACCTTAATCGACCCGAGGTAAGCCCGGGAGATGAGATTCTTAAAGTAGAGCACCTCTCCGCGCTCAACGACAAGGGATTTCCGGCGGTGACCGACCTCTCCCTCTCCGTCCGGGAAGGGGAAATTTTCGCGCTGGCGGGCGTGGCCGGAAACGGGCAGCATGAACTGACCGAACTTCTGATGGGGCTCCGCAAACCTACCGGAGGGAAGATTATTTATCAGGAAAAAGATATTACCCGGAGGACGATAAAGCAGAGATGGAAGGCTGGGATAGGTTTTGTCCCGGCCGATCGCGCGGGCATGGGATCGGTGGCTGAATTCTCCTTATGCGATAATATGGCGATGAACTTTTATTTCCTCGATGAATTCTCATCTTTCGGAATACTGGACAATGAGAAGATCTGCCGATGGACGGGGCAAGCCATTGAAGAATTTAACGTCAAGGCACCGGGGGTCCATGCTCTGGCCCGGCAACTCTCCGGCGGAAATCTGCAGAAGATGATCCTGGCCCGGGTGCTCACGGCCAATCCCCGCCTTTTGATTGTCAATAGCCCAACTCAGGGCCTCGATGTGGGGGCCGCGGTCTTCGTCCAGAACCGATTGCTGGATATGAAGAAGCATGGAACCGGAATCATTCTTGTCTCGGAAGACCTTGATGAAGTCCTGGCCCTGGGAGACCGGATCGCTCCGATTTATGAGGGGAAACTGATGGGAGTTTTCTCCCGGGAGAATATAGACAAAGCAAAAGTAGGGCTGCTGATGGCCGGGCTGGAAGAAGAAGAGGAAGAGGAAGAAGGGTAACAGGTTCTCAATCATTTTGGTTGGGTAGGTACTGGTAATAATATCAATAGTTAGAATGACTAAATCCGAATGAGGAATGACGAATGAATGCCCAAATCCCAATGTCCAAAGGGGACCGCATCTCGTGCGAGTGCTTGCGGGCGGCTGGTAGCGGCTGGCGAAGGAGTCTCGGCGAAGGCACTTAGACATTTTGGTTTTGTCATTATTTCGTCATTCGTCATTCGGGTTTCGTCATTTAAATCATGATTTTGTCATTAACATTCCTGGATAACCGACAATATATATATTTAAGAATTACCCACACAAAATAACTAAAAACCCAATACCATGAAAATCGGTCCTTACAAAATTAAATTCGAAGATCGTCTGAAGTTCACCGCCTTAGACGCGACCCGGATAGCGCTTTTCTCGGTGATCCTGACCCTGATAGCATTTTCCGCCTTTTTCTGGAAAGAGGGGATCAATCCAATTAAGGGTTACAGTGAGATGTTCACCTATGCCTTTGCTACTGCCTCGGGAATTGAACTTACCATAAGAAGAATGGCTTTTATGCTTTTTGTTACCCTGGCGTTTATTATCCCCATGCGGGGAGGGATCTGGAACGTCGGGGCTCCCGGTCAGCTCTATATCGGCATGTTAGCCGCCGTGGGTATCGGCATCTGGGGGAAAGGACTCCCTCCGGGCATTCTTATTCCCTTGATGTTCCTGGCGGCAATTATCGGCGGGGGCATACTGGGGGCGTTTGTCGGTTATCTGAAAGAAAAGATGAATGTCAACGAAATTGTGGTCGCGCTCATGCTGAACTTAATCATGTATTACCTGGTTAAGTATCTGATTGAGGGCCCCTGGATGGATCGGAGCGGAAGACCGGAGAGTACCCAGCTTCCTCACGCGGCGCGTCTCCCGATGATCTCCGACAGCTTGATCCCCTACACCATATTTCTGGCGATCGCCCTGGGTATTATCTTGTACTTTTTCTTATCCAAAACCAGCTTTGGATATCAAATACGGCTTATGGGAACCAATCCCAACGCGGCTCGGTATTCCGGAGTCAGCCGGGTCAAGATCGGGGTGGTTACCATGATGATGGGAGGTGCCCTGGCCGCGATTGCCGGAGTTCATCAGGTCGCCGGGATTGCCGGAGTTTACCGAATCCACCGCTATTTCGCCAAATTCCCCGGCACCTGGGCCTATTATGGAATAGTCTTCGGACTGATCGCGGTCTTGAACCCCATGGCTGCTATAGTGGTCTGTTTCTTATTCACCGGGATGCAGGTCGGTACCATGGCTCTTCAGGGTCGCCTGGGAATGGGCTATGGAGCGGACCTGGCTCTAATAGGAATCTTGATGATCTTTCTGGTCGCGGGCCAGTTTTTTTACCGCAGGAAGATTGTTTTTTCTAAAGAAATAACGACAGCAGACGGAGAAATATAATGGACTGGATATTTGTGGTAGCAGCTATTCAAGCGTCTATGATCTTCCTCTTCGCCGCCATCGGCGAACTGATCGACCAGCGCTCCGGTATCCTCAATGTCGGACTGGAAGGTCTGATGCTGGTGGGCGCGCTGGGTTCATTTGTGGTGGCCGACGCAACCGGGAACCCCTGGCTGGGATTTATAGCCGGGATAGCCGCGGGAGGAATTTTCGGACTCCTGCACGGGTTTCTCTCCATTACACTCAAGGCCGATCAGGTGGTGAGCGGCATGGGGATCTGGATCTTCGCTTTAGGGCTTACTACCTACATCGGCAACCCCCTCTCCGGTCCCCTGAATGACGCGGGAAAGATGAATGGGATAGCCGGGGGACTTACCCCCATGTTTTTCATCGGACTATTAATAGTCTTCGCGGTCTGGTTCATTCTCTTCAAGACCAGACTTGGGCTGGAGATCAGGTCCATTGGAGAAGACCCCTATGTCGCGGAAGCCTCCGGATTGAATGTCGAGAAGATCCGTTATCTCTGTGTAATAGCCGGGGGGGCGCTGGGAGGATTATCGGGAGCGTATCTGATCCTGGTCTACAATCCCATCTGGTCACCGAATCCCACCATGGGACGCGGCTGGATTGCCCTGGCCATAGTCTTCTTCTCCATGGGGAAACCGAAAATCTTGATTCTGGGAGCCTTTCTCCTGGGATTCCTCTGGCATTTCGCGCTCTCTTCCACCGAGATAATCCCCTGGCTGCCCGCCCTCTCCTACCACTTTTATCGGATGATTCCGTTTGCCGCGACCATCATAATACTGATGATTATATCTTCCAAAAGAATCAGCCGGAAATTGGGAGCAGCCCGACCGGCCGCGCTGGGTAAACCATATATTCATAACGAATAAGATTAAACAAACATTATTTAATCCGAAAAGGAGGGCTATGAATGGTAAGACATTTATATCTATCTAATTAAGTAATAATCTTATAGAGGAGGGTAATATATGGCGAGACCCTGTTGCAGATAGATCCAGTATATGGGAAATGATATTAATTTTACCAGTACCGTTAGTTTCAGTGGATTTCCACTGAATCAGCGGCGCCGGCGCTAATTTATAAAGGAGTTTAGAGCATGAATAAAAAAGGAATCTCAACCTGGTGGATTATATCCATGTTTGCCGCCGTGGCCATTATAGGTATGGTCGGCAGCGTCCAGGCAACCGATCTGGCGCATAGTCCCCGGCACATTGTCCTGGCCGTAGAACATTTCTCCCCCGTATCGGGAGCTTCCTGGTGCGGATCGTTCCACGCGGCCTGCCAGTGGCTGGACAAGAAATATCCCTGGCTGGACTATCTTTACCAGGAAAATGTAGGGCCGGACAGCACCATCGCGGTAGCCAAGGACTTCATTGAGAATAAACATGCCAATATCGTTATCTCCAATGCCGAGTTTATGGCCCTCCCCATTGAAGCAATCTACAAAAAGTATCCCAATGTTTACTTCATGGGCAACATCGCCAGTGATACCGAGACCAGAGGACAGAACTGGATCCGTTACTTTGGACGGCAGTATCAGTCTCAGTTCCTGGCCGGTATCGTGGCCGGAGCGATCACCGAAACTAACGCCATCGGACTGGTTGTCTCCTTCCCCGCGGTACAGAATGTGAGAAAGGTCAACGCCTTTACTTTAGGGGTACAGGCCGTCAATCCCAAAGCCAAGATTTATCTGGGCAGTTACGTAGGCGCCTGGTACGATCCGCCGACCGAGAAAGAGGTCAGTGAAAAGCTGATTAGTAACTTCAAGGTAGATGTTCTCTCCAATCCCGGTTCTGACTCCTCCGCTCCGGTAACCGTGGCCAAAGAAAAGGGTATCTGGTTCATCGGCAAGGATGCTGACCTCACCAAGCTGGGCTGGGCGGATGAGGATACCGTCGCTACCTCCTATATCTGGAACTGGCAGGTAATCATAGACCGGGTCCTGAGCGATTATATGAAGGGAGAAACCCACCCGAGAAATCTATATTTCATCGGAATGGAAGAACCCCTCTACACCCCGGATGGATCGATCCCGGTGGTCGATATAGCCAACAACGGAAGATACGGCGTCGACTCAATCAGTCCCAAAGCCAGAAAAAAGATGTCGAAGGACGAGATCGAGCTGATCAGAAGCCGGAGAGAAGAGATGCTGAACGGTCAGTGGGATCCGTTTGAGTATTACGAACTGAAAGACGGCAAAACCGGCAAAGTAATGAGTCCCGCCGGCGAGATGCCCTCAGACGTGGAACTGCTCTCCAAGATGGACTACTACATTCCGGGGGTAGTGCCTCCTAAATAGTGGTTCTTTAAACAACCGCGGCAAGTTTTCATCGGGACCGGAACGCGGGAGCGAACCGGACCTGATGAAAACTTATCCGCGATCAGCAACACCGGGAGTGGCAGCTCCCCACGGCAGGGTCCGTTGGAGAGATCTCCGCGACCTGCCCCGGGGAGTTCCACTCTTTTTCGCTTAAAATTCATCCCCGAGCAACTTGCTGCTTCGGAATTTCCCCGAAATACTTCGGGATCCCGGATTGTTTAATTGATATTACCGGGACAATGAATCTGCCACAAAGGCACAAAGACACTAAGAAAAACTTAAGAAAGAATAAATAAAGGTTGTTATTGCATCTTTAAATCTTTTCTTTGTGTCTTAGTGTCTTCGTGGCAAAAAAAGTTGCGGAGCTATGTTCTTGATATATTAAGGAGAACAAATCCATGTTAGAGCGAGACAAAAGAGCAAAAAAAGTGGCAATAGTGGCGCATTGCCTCCTTAACCAGAACGCGAAAGTAAACGGTTTCGCCTTCTTCCCGGCCATGGTAGGAGAAATTATCGATCTCTTGCGGGCTCACGACTACGGAATTCTACAGCTCCCCTGCCCGGAGACTATCTACGCCGGAACCCACCGATGGTGGTTCGTCAGAGAACAGTATTTCACCCCGGGGTTTACTCATCTGGCGAAAAATCTGCTTGGTCCTATTATCGATCAGATAAAGATATACCAGGAGGATGGATTCAAGGTTATCCTGATCGGCCTGGATGGAAGCCCCTCCTGCGGACTTAGATGGTCGGGAAGTAATCCGGAATGGGGAGGGAGACCGGAGATTCCGGCGGGTGATTATCCGGTGATAGAGGCTAAAGGCGCGTTTATGTCGACCCTGGTTGATATGATCAAGGAGAATAATCTCTCGATGCCCCCCATGATCGGAGCCGGTTTTGACATGCCTGATTTTTCAGTGGAAGATGTAGTAAAG
Source organism: uncultured bacterium (assembly GCA_937885075.1). GTDB lineage: Bacteria > Auribacterota > Erginobacteria > Erginobacterales > Erginobacteraceae > CAKZYZ01. The sequence goes on from CAKZYZ010000045.1 coordinate 14,410, forward strand.
GAACTGGATGAATTTTTAACTGAATGTGATAAGCTATAAATAATGTAGTATCGTTCTTTCGCTACCGCTTCAGAACTTGTAGGATCAGAATGCCTCCGGCATTCTTTGGAGTAATTGTGGGATCGCTTCGCCTGTAGAGAAACAAGTCCCGCGTAAAGTTTTCGCCTTCACTTTCCCCTCTCCGGTTACCCCGGCCGGGACCGGAACGCAGACTTCAAAATCAACCGGCTCTGAATCTGGCGATGAATAGCAGACTGCCACCGGCGGACCGGTCGGGGTAATCCCTTTCGGGCCAGGACAACGGAAGTTTTCTCCGAATAACACTTCTCCCTTTGAACTTCAGCATCCTACTTTTGCCTGAAAATATAATAAAAATAGAGAAAATATCCTTAAAAAAATCATTATTCCGGTTGACTATCATAACAGATGATTATAGATTGAGATACCAAGAATCACTGTAACCCTGTTCAAAACAAAATTGGCGCCGGAGGCGCTGATTTAACATTTAAATCCGCGCTCGAGGCGCGAACTCAACGGGAGGAGTTATCATGATAAATATTGATCAAGCAAATGAACAGGCGCTGAAAAAACTGCTGGAAGCGCGCCCGTTCTGGGTTGATATACAGCCGGCGATCGAATGTGTCCCGGGGATGAAGGATAACCTGATCCTTCACGCCGGACCCCCGGTCACCTGGGATAGGATGTGCGGTCCCCAGCGCGGCGCCACAATCGGAGCCCTGATCTATGAGGGAAAGGCCAAATCCGTGGAAGAGGCGCAGGAACTGGCCGCTTCCGGTGATATCGAATATGATCCCTGCCATCACCACGATACCGTAGGCCCGATGGCCGGTATTGTCTGCCCCTCGATGCCGATGATCGTAACCGAGGACGAGGTTACCGGCAAACGGGCTTACCAGAGCCTCAATGAGGGTATCGGGAAAGTGCTCCGGATGGGAGCTTACGATGATGAGGTGATTGAACGTTTGAAGTGGATGGAAGATGTGCTGGGACCGGTCTATCAGAAAGCGATCCGGAAAGCCGGTAAGATCGACCTCAAGAATATCATGGCTCAGGCTATCCAGATGGGTGATGAACTCCATAACCGGAGCCGGGCGGCCTCTTACATTCTCTTCACCAAGACCGCCCCCTATATCATGGAGACCCTGGATCAGAATAAACTCCCGGAGACCATTGAGGCCCTGAAGTTTATGGAGGCCAATATCCACACCTTCTTAGGCTTCGCTATGACAAGCGCCAAGGTCAGCCTTATGGCGGCGGAGAATGTTGAAGGAAGCACCATGGTCACAGTGATGGCCCGGAACGGTACCGACTGGGGTATTCAGGTCAGCGGTCTTGGCAAAGAGTGGTTCACCTGCGAATCACCGGTTCCGGATGTACTCCTCTTCCCCGGATTCACCAAGGATGACGTCGGCAGGGATATCGGAGACAGCGCCATCATGGAGACCTACGGTATCGGCGGATCGGCGCTGGCCGCGTCCCCCGCCATCGTCCTCTTCGTCGGCGGCACTTACGATCTGGCCCTCTCCAAGACCATGGATATGTACGAGATCACCATCGGAGAGAATAATATCTACCAGATCCCATCGATGGACTTCCGGGGAACCCCGACCGGGATCGACATCAAGAAGGTAGTGGAGAAGAACCTTCCGCCCTTCATTGATACCGGCGTAGCCCACAAGGATCCGGGAGTAGGACAGGTCGGAGCGGGCTTATGCGACGCCCCGATGAAGGTATTCACCGACGCGATCAAGGCGTTTGCCAAGAAATACGCCTGATTAACCAGTAAACCACGAAGAGCACGAAGTAAATAATGTGTTGGAGTAATGGAGTGGTGGAGTATCGGGAGCCGGGCATCAATGTTCCCCATTACTCCAACACTCCATCACTCCAGTTTACCCTACGTATGTTTTAGCCACATTTTAATTCTTCGTACTGCAATAGATTGTTTAACAAAAAAAGGAGGAAAGTAATGAATATGATTGAATTATTAAGTAAGGCCAAATGGTACGACCTAACCCAGGCGCTGAGCATCTTCACGCCGCCCTGGCCGGGGGAGTTGCCGCTCCAGATCCAGTTCTTCAAGAGAGTAACCGGATCGTTCATCGGCGGGGCAGGCGCCAACGGGCAGCTTATCGAGTGGTCTAACAATACCGGAACCCACCTGGTCGGTCCCACGGCTTTCCATTCCGGCCTCCGGTCGATCGCCGATATTCCATTGGAAGACATCTGCGGAGAGGGAGTGATCGTCGATATCTCCAAGGATGTCTCGGACTACAGCCTCTACACCCCGGAGATGATCGAGAGCAAGGTAAAGGTCAAGGAAGGCGACATCCTGATCATCAACACCGGCTATCACAAGTACGGATATGACCAGCCGGATGTCAAGAATAAGAAAGCCCAGGGGGGCATAGATAGCAAGGAGTTCAGTTATCTCGTCCGCCATCCGGGACCGGCGCCCGGGTTCTTCGAGTGGGCGCTGAAGAAGAAGATCAAGGTCATCGGTGTCGACTGTGGCTGCGCCGAGCACCCGATGAACACCAACATCCGCTATATGCACGGACGGGATTTTGAAAAGGCGGAAAAGAAACTCATCAAGGATTACGGCAAGACCTGGGATGAGATGTTCCCCCAGGATAAATACTACAAGCTGACCCACAGCAAGATGCCGAAAGCGGGATTGCTGCTGGCCGAGTCGCTCGGTGGAGATATAAAGAAACTGAAGAACCAGCGGGCCTGGATCATGATTCACCCGATTCCTTTCTGCGAGGTTGAATCGGCCTGGTCCCGGGTGGTCGCGGTGCAGCCGCCGAAGGGGATGACCAATTCTGCCTTCTTCTCCCGGATGAAACGGAACAAGATGTACGATATGTCGATCCCATTCAGTGTCCAGACTCCGCAGTGGGCCAACTATATCCCGCTGATCGTCCAGTACACCAAACGGGTCGGCGGCCAGTATTTCGGCATGGGACGCAACAACGCCCAATGTAAGGCCAGTTTCCACCTGAGCTGCCATATGGACGGAGAGAAACATTTCCATATGGGCGGCCGGACAATCGGCGAAACTCCGATGGATTTCTGGATCGGACAGGGCGCGATCGCCGATATCTCCAGCATGGTCAGCGATACCAGTGTCTATACCCCGGAGATGATCGAGAAGGTGGTTGAGGTAAAAAAAGGCGACATCCTGATCATCAAGACCGGTTATTACAAATACGGCTGGAAGAGTGAGGAGTCTGACGAGTTCCGTTACATGATCCGTCACCCGGGCCCGTCGCCGGACTTCGCGGAATGGTGCCTGAAGAAAGAGATCAAGTGGCTGGGCGTGGACTGTGTGGCCATGGAACATCCCATGAACACCATTCAGCGCGACTGGCATCCCAAGACCTTCGAGGAAGCCGACCGGAAGTTGAAGGAAGCTTTCGGCAAGGACTGGGATGAGATGTACCCGCTGGACAAGTTCTACCAGGACATGCATCTGAACCTCTTCCCGAAGGGGATCATCCATGCCGAGAACCTCGGCAAGGACCTGGGGGAATTGAAGAGCGGCCGCTATTTCCTAGGCTGCTTCATCCAGAAGGGGATGGAGCTAGCCTCCTGCTGGGCCCGTTTTGTCGCCTGGAAGAAATAGCATAAAACAATCGCCTCCCCGAGATGAAACGTCGGGGAGGCGATTGTTTTAGTTTTGAAATTTTTTAATTCTTTTTGTTTTAGAATTCGCGTAATTCGTAGTTTATTAAAGTGGGCGAGGCGGGGAAAGCGGAATGTCCAATATCCAATGACCAATAACCAATGTCCAAATGCGAGGTTGAATTTGGATATTGGAAGTTGGAAATTGGCCATTGGAAATTCAGCATGGGGCCAAGATTGGGGGAGCAATTAGTGTAAATTCGTGTCCCCGAAAAATGACTCCGTCATCTCGGGGTAAAAATTAGTGGACTGTGAAGCCGCCGAACCAAGGCGAAACAATCAGTGAAATCCGTGTAATCCGTGGACAAAAAAGAGGCCGAGGCGGGGGGCATAAAAATTAGGAGGTCAGAAATGGCAATAGCGCATGAGTTTGAATATTTCAAGCCGGAGAGCCTTAAAGAGGCGATAAATCTGGCCGCGAAATTTGGAGAGAAAGGACGCCCCCTGGCCGGAGGAACCGACCTGGTGGTCAAGATCAACGACGAGATCGAGTTTCCCGACGCCGTCATCGACCTGAAAGGGATCGATGAACTGAAAAAACTCGAACTAAAAGATGGGAAACTCTTTATCGGACCCCTGGTGACATTCACCGAACTGATCAACTCCCCGGTGGTCCGGGATAAATTCCCTCTCCTTCGGGAAGCCTCCGGGACAGTTGCCTCCAGCGGAGTCCGCAATAGGGCCACCCTGGTGGGGAATATCTGTTCCGCGGTACCGTCTCTGGACAGCGGCACACCGCTCCTGGTCTATCAGGCGGAAGTCCTGGTCAAAAGCAAGGACGGGGAGAGAACCATCCCCATCGGGGAATGGTTTACCGGCCCCAAGAAAAACGCCCTGAAACCGGGCGAGATTGTAGTAGGCGTCACCATCGATGAGATCACCGGCAAACAGGGCGGCTGCTATGTAAAACTCGGCCGCTACCGGGGAGAAGACCTGGCCCAGGTTGGAATCGGAATCCTCTCCCTGGAAAATAATGAATATCGAATCGCCTTCTGCGCTGTGGGGCCGGTCGCTGCCCGGGCGGAGAAGATAGAGAACCTCCTGAACGGGAAAGAGCTGACCGATGAAATAATCGGAGAAGCCAAAAAACTCGTCCCGGAAGAAATATCCCCCATCGATGATATCAGGGCCACCGGAGAGTACCGGATGCACATGGCCGAGGTGATGCTGGTCCGGGGATTAAAAGAAGCTACGGCCAGACTAAACGGAGAAGGGACCGAATACGGAACCAGTGTTATTTAAACCAAGTTTAATTTAACCACGAAGTACATTCATGGTTCCATTTATTTTAGGAGACGCGATGAAAAAAACAATAACACTCACAATTAACGGAGAACTACGCTCCGTGGATGTTGAACCAAACGATATCCTGATATATGTATTACGGGATAAGCTGGGTGTCAAAAGCCCCAAGATCGGCTGTGAAAGAGGTGACTGCGGCACCTGTACCATACTTCTCAACGGCGAACCGGTCCGGAGTTGCCTTATCCTGGCGATCGAGATGGATGGGCAGGAAATAACCACCGTGGAAGGACTCTCCGAAGATGGACTTACTCCTCTTCAGGAAAAATTCGTCGAGCACAACTCCTTTCAATGTGGATTTTGCGCGCCGGGTATGACCCTGACCGCGACTAAATTTTTAGAAAAGAATCCTCACCCCACCCGGGAGGAAGTCCAGGAAGCTATCGCCGGGAATCTCTGCCGGTGTACGGGCTATAAACAGATCATTGAAGCAATTCTGGACGTTTCAAATAAATTAAATTAAGGGGGAGATCATGGAAGAATTAAAATTTGTCGGTAAATCGTTGCCCCGGATTGACTCCAAGGAGAAACTCACCGGGGCGGCACAATATGTTGACGATCTGGAATTCGGGCCCAATCTGCTCTACGCGGAAATTGTGGAAAGTACCGAAGCGTTTGCCAGAGTAACTAAAGTCGACACCTCGGAAGCGGAAAAAATTACCGGAGTAGTCAAAGTGATCACCGGAAAAGATTTTCCCTATAAATTCGGGCTCTATATGAAAGACCGTTTCATCCTGGCCCAGGATGTAGTTCGATTCGTCGGGGAACAGGTGGCGGCGGTTATCGCCCGGGATCCAAAGATCGCCCGGCGGGCGGCGAAGTTGGTTAAAGTCGAATATGAGCCCTTTACTCCCGTCTTCGATCAGATGGAGGCTATTAAAAAAGATCCCATCCTGATCCATCCCGACCTGGGGGAATACCCTCATGTTCCCTGGTTTTATCCGAAAGCGGGAACTAATATCGCTCACTGGAAAAAAGTACGGGTCGGCGATATGGAGAAGGGTTTTGAAGAAGCGGACGTGATCGTGGAGGATACCTACTTCGTCCCCCGTTACGCTCACTGCTGCATGGAGACCCATAACGCGGTTGGTCTATTGGACTACTCGGGACGATTGACGGTATGGTCCTCATCCCAGTCACCCCATACCCAGCGGAACCTCTTTGCTGAGGCTCTGTCCCCGCTTGGTTTTACCCACAAGGATGTCCGGGTAATCACACCTTACATCGGAGGCGGATTCGGGGGGAAAGCCGGCGTAACCATGGAGATACTGGCCGCCGCTTTTGCCACCAAGGTAAAAGGAAACCCGGTTAAAGTCCGCTGGACCCGGGCGCAGGAGTTCTATAACACCTATATGCGCCAGGCCGTGGTCTCTAAATTAAAACTGGGAGCCAAGAAGGACGGGACCATTGTCGCTTTTGAAGGGACTAACTACTGGGATGCCGGTCCCTACGTTGAATACGGCGCTAATGTCGTCAACGCCTCCGGTATCTCCGCGGCCGGCCCTTACCGGATTCCCAATGTCAAGATCGACTCCCTCTGCATCTACACCAACCTGCCGGCAGCCGGTCCTTACCGGGGATTCGGCTATTCGGAGATGATGTTTGGTGTGGAAAGCCAGATGGAGAGAATGGCCAAAAAACTGGGCATGAATTCGGTCGAGTTCCGGAAGAAGAACGCCTTCAAGGGAGGGGATATCCTGGTTTACGGAGCGCCGATCAATGATAACGGATATAATGAGTGTATCGATAAGGTGGCTCAAGCCATTGATTTTGGGAAGAAGGAAGTCTCGGACGATCCCAACAAGGTCATTGGCAAAGGAATCGCCGCCGCCTGGAAGGGTCCGGCCATGCCTCCCAATGCCTCATCCGCGGCTTTCATCAAGTTTAGCGAGGATGGAAGTATAAATATCCTGGTCTCCGGCATCGATATGGGACAGGGATATCTTACCGTCATGGCCCAGATCGCGGCGGAGATCCTCACCGTTCCCCTCGATAAGATTAGGACGGAAAACCCGGATACCGACCGCAACCCTTACGAGTGGCAGACAGTAGCCAGTCACGTGACCTGGTCCTGCGGGAACGCCGTGAAACGGGCGGCGATGAATGCCCGGGAACAGATATTTGATACCGTGCACGCCGCCTATCTCTTCGATAAATCCACTCTCTACCTGGAAGATGAGTGCGTGAAATGCACTCTGAAACCGGATTTCGCCCTGCCCTTAAAAGACTTCGTCATCGACGGAATCATGGTCAAAGACGGAACTTTCCGGGGCGGGCCCATCATGGGTAAGGGAATGTTCATGCCGGAGTTCTCCTCCACCAAGGGTGATCCCGAGACCGGGATAGGCGGGAAGCCCAACGTTCATTATACCGTGGGAGCCGGCGGGGTGGTCATTGAGATAGATAAAGAGACCGGAAAAGTAAAGGTTTTAAAGACCGCCCAGGCTTACGATATCGGCAAGGCCATCAACCCCTCCCTGGTAGAGGGTCAGGTCTATGGAGGATTCATGCAGGGATTGGCTACCGCGCTCTTTGAGGATATGCGGTTCGGCGAAGACGGGTCGATTCTTAACCCCAACTTCACTGACTACAAAATCCCCACCGCGCTGGATATTCCCGATGAGATGATCCCCATCATAGTGGAAGTCCCGCAGAACGATGGCCCCTACGGAGCCCGCGGGGTCGGGGAGCACGTCATGATTCCCGTCATGCCATCCATAGCCAACGCGGTGGAAGACGCTCTGGGAATCAGAATCAAATCGATGCCCATCACCGCCGAAAAGATCGCCCTGGCGATCAAAGCCGGCCTGAAAGAAGTGGACTGATCGAACACCAAACAATCTGACGAATAGGACAATGCCGGGGTCAATGACCTCGGCATTGTTTTATCCATTCCTATTCATCAAACACAACTGGAGTTCTTAGAAGGCCAATTTTGCCCCAAAAACTGGCACTCTAAGCTCCTCAGGATGCCTATATTTTACTTAATCCATTTATCTTCAATTACTTACGCAGGTCCGACCCCATTTACTAACTTACCGTGGCGAATCTACGGTCTTATTATCATATAACCAAAACGCCAGGAGGCGAGTCACTAACGGCATAATCCAATAAGTCATTAGAATCATCGTGCCTATTATTGCTATTGCCAGACGAAGTAATTCGGGAAGAGTCCCCAGCAATGGATTCAGCACTAAACTTACCAGGAGAATTGTCGGGAAAAGAGCTATAAATGTGACAATAACCATTTTGTAGCGTGGCGGTGGTGGGGTTAATGGTTTATTCGATACTCTAAACCAATATTCCAAACCGGTCAGTTTACGGACATTCGACTCTCCTTCAGTCAAATCCCTGACACGCTCAAGCCATTCAGATCTAATTGGAGAATCTTCCCATCTCTTTAAGTTCTTATAGCTATTAAACCTGAAAATTACCACATATTCCAGATTGCCGGGATCAGAAGGAGGAATGATATTCACTCCATAATATCCCTTGAATTTGGAAACTTGTCTCAATATACCGGAAGTCCACTCCTCAAATTCTTGAACTCTCCCCGGTTTAACTCGTCGTGAAATAATAACGGTTACCGGCCCTTCCTCTAAATTATGATCTTTCTTTATACTCATATTATAAAGGTAGGGGCAGAAGCTCAGTTAGTCAACGGGTATTACACTCTGTTCATTTTACCCCCAGCCAAAGTAATCCAATTGAGATTGCATTCAGATCCATCCTGAAGTAGAATTTGCGCATATATATAATGAATAATTTTGGCAAATCTGTTGGTTACTTTTTTATTTTAATCGGAGTTTTTGCTCTGACAGTTGATACTCCTGTCGCAGGTAGCGACAACTTATTACTAACCACAATTGAGAGAGTTGTTCCATGAATAACATCCGGCAGCGGATTCTCGCCATCATTCGTCCGGCACACCTGGCTTCACTGGCCACCTTTTCCGGGGACGGCAAGCCCTGGGTACGCTATGTCATCCCCCGAGTCGAAGACGACTTGACCATCCGTATCGCTACTCGCGCAAACTCCAGGAAGGTCTCCCAGATCCGGAAGAACCCCGAAGTCCACCTGACCTGCGGCGTATCGGACCCGAGAAACGTGGACACTTTCCTGCAGATTCAGGGACGGGCCCGCTTCACCACCGATCGGGGCGAGAGAGAATCCTTCTGGGATCCGCATCTGGAAAACATCTTCGAAGGGCCGAACGATCCTGAGTACGGCGTGATTCTGATTACGCCCTACCGGATCGAGGTCTGGAAGGAGGGGATCAGCGAACCGGATGTGTGGGAAGCTTAGGTTTCATCCTATCTCGCTGTTATCTCTAAAAACCAGAAAGAGAGTGGAATATATTTGGCACTGGTTGATTATTACAGGGAGTGAATCATGAAAGAACGAAATAATGAACGATGGGTCGAAGTCTATGTATTCTACGATGAGATAGAAAAAGAGGCTCTCGAAATGTTTTTTAAAGGAGACCACTAGATGCAAGGGATAATGGCTGTTTTTGCCGGCATCGGATTAAGCGCGACGTGCGGATTCAGAATCTTTGTTCCCCTATTGGGGATCAGTATCGCCCATCATACCGGACACCTGGCTCTCGCCCCGGGCTTCGAGTGGATTGGTGCCTGGCCCGCGACCATCGCGTTCGCCGCTGCTATGATCATCGAGATCGGCGGATACTACATTCCCTGGGTTGACAACCTCTTAGACTCTATCGCCACACCTGCCGCGATTGTCGCGGGGACCATAGTAACGGCATCAATGGTCAGCGAACTATCTCCCTTCCTGCGCTGGTCACTTGCCATCATCGCCGGGGGAGGTGTAGCCGGAGTGATCCAGGGATCCAGCGTGCTGGCGCGCGGCATCTCGACCACCACGACCGGAGGAACCGGCAACCCGGTAGTCTCAACCGGAGAACTGCTGGCCTCAATATTCGGAACAATAGTTTCTCTTATGTTGCCGATCATCGCGATCATTCTGGTAGCCCTGGTGATATTCTTCATTCTTAGGCGGATTTTTCGCCGGCGAGCAAAGGTATAATAATTAATTTCTTTAACAGTCTTATGGAGGTGGAATCTGCCTCATCTTAGTTGGTCAACTATCAACTTCATATTATTATTCCATCGATTCTCTTATTCTTGTAGATACCATATGTTATCCGCAAAAATTCCCCGGTTTTATCAAATACCTTAAGATATATAATAGAATTTTTATCAAAGGAAAGACATAGCTAGATCGGCATTGAAGAACTCAACCCTGGGAGGAAGAAATGATTCTTGTTACTGGAGCAGCAGGGAAGACCGGCCAAGCCGTTATTCGAGCATTGCTGAAGAGAAAAAAAGAAATTCGGGCATTAGTCCACAGAGATACCCAGATCCAGTTCCTTCAAGATCTCGGAGTCCGGGAGGTTCTCGCCGGAGATATCTCTTCCCGGCAGACAATGAACCGGGCGCTGCGGGGTGTTAAATCGGTCTATCATATCTGCCCTAATGCCAGCCCTGATGAACTCCAGATTGGTAAGATAGTAATTCAGGCAGCTCAATCAGCGGGAGCCGAACATTTTGTTTTTCATTCCGTGCTTCATCCCCAGATTGAACTGATGCCGCATCACTGGCAGAAGATGCGCGTTGAGGAACTGCTCTTTGAATCGGGTTTGCCTTACACAATTCTCCAGCCGGCCCCCTATATGCAGAACATACTGGCTTACTGGAATGACATTGTGAATAAGAGCACGTATCAGGTCCCTTTCGCTAAAAATACCCTACTGAACTGGGTTGATTTAGAAGATGTGGCGGAAGCGGCAGCACGGGTCCTCACTGAATCGGGATATGATGGGGCTACTTATGAACTCTGTGGTCCGGAAAACCTTTCTCAGACTGAGCTGGCTCAAATTCTAAGCCTATCTCTGAGGCAGAGAGTTAATGTGGAGGTCATGCCGATCGAGGAGTGGGAGGCCATTTCCCGGAATATGGGTATGGGAGATTATCAGGTTAAAACACTGATCAAGATGTTTAAATATTATGAAGAGTTTGGACTTATAGGCAATTCACATATCTTAGAGTGTTTACTTCATCGTCTTCCCACAAGTTTTTTCACTTTTATTGAACGAACTATTATAAATAAGGAAATAATTAATGAATAACAATCCATTAAATGTTATTAAATAATTAAATCCATCATTATCTGAACAGATTGGAGATGCGCATGAATTGGCCTTTAAAGATGGAGGAATTAAGGAGGAAAAGATAGAAGAGTTAGAAGTAAATGTTCTTACGAAAATTAGCTAGGATTTATTGATGAAGTATCTTAAATATATGCTCTTCTGGATTATGGCGGTAACAATTAGCGGCTGCGGATTCGTCTACACAACCCAACCTATAGGAGAGAGACCGATCCTGATAGAAACCAGTGACTGGGAAGGAACCTGGATTAATGAGGATCAGTTTATCACGATTAATGTTCAGGACGAGACTAAGGGATTGCTACAGATCTCCTGGATCGAGAAGAAGCTGGGGCAGGTTAAATTAGAGTCCTGTAAAGTGCATCTCCTTGAGTCGGGAGATTGGATCTTCGCCAGTATCCCGGACAAGGATAATCCCGAACAATATCTCTGGGGACGTATCAAGCAGGATGGCCGGCAAGTTATTTTCTGGGTACCGGACTCAGAGAAGTTTAAGACTCTGGTGGAAGAAGGAAAACTTCCCGGAAAGATCGAAGATAACAATGTTCTGCTCGGCAATCTCACATCTGAACATTTGAAACTCATTACGTCGGAGGCGACAGGCATCCTTTTTGAGTGGGATGAACCGATTGTCTTCAGAAGAAAAGGGGATTAATTATGAATGGAGACCCATTGAATGTTATAAAGGAAGCGGATTTATCTTTCTTTGAGGAGATCAATAAAAACCGTGATTCGGCATTTAAAGAGGGAGAAATTACAACCAAGAATAAATTATTGATCGCGCTGGCCATCGACGCGGCCCATCACGCGGAAGATGGGATTAAATCACTGGCAATCCTGGCATTAAAAGCCGGGGCAACTAGAAATGAAATACTGGAGACATTAAAGATAGTAAATTATATCTGTGGTGTGGGGAGTATATACGCAGCCGCGGGAGCTCTAAAAGAGATTTTATAGAATATTTAATCAACGGAAAGATACGGATAATACGAAGTAATAAAAGAGGGATCTACCAATGAAAGCTAAGGCGGAAATAGACCCCGGCATCTGTGGATTTAAGACTGTTGTAACAGCTGAATCCGAGGACGGGCGTAATGTGACCTTCAATTTTACCTCCGGGTGCGAAACAATCAAGAAGTACGGAGATCAAATAAATGCCATCTCCCCGGTGGACGCGATAATGACACTGGGTCCGAATGAAAATCCCATGCTTTTAGAAGCGAGAAAACTGCTGCAAACCGCAGGCTGCTGCGACGCGTGCGTCGTACCTGCGGCCGCGGTAAAGATTATGCATATAGTATCGGGTATGGCCATACCGAGAGATGTAACTCTAACCATCACCAAAGAGTAAGGTCCGGCTATTGCATACCCGGGATATAATTAGAAATGAATACCAATATTACATCTCTGATTGAGGAATCCATTAATCTTGAATTGAATGTCAGTAATATATATTTACTTTTTCATAATTTATTTCAGGAAGATGAAGATTTCTGGTGGAAGTTGGTACTGGAAGAGAAAAACCATGCCGCGCTTATTCAAAGCGGAAAAGACCACTTTGCACCGTTAAAGAAATTTCCACTTAAATTATTACACCATAATCTGAGGGAACTGAAAGATACCAACAGTACTCTGCTTTCTTTAATCAATAACTTTGAAGAGACTCCTCCATCAAGGGAAGATGCGTTTAATATAGCCTTAAAGATTGAAAACTCGGCCTGCGAACTGCATTTTCAAAATTTTATGGATGAAGAAGCAAACTCAGCGGTAGAGAATATCTTTAAGGAATTGAACAGAGACGATAAAGAACATGCGCTGAGAATCCGTTCTTATATGGAAGCGCATGGCATATCAGTGCACTCAAACGGCTAAAAACTAAGCATAATAACTTGCTGCTTCGGAATTTCAATAGCACTCGTAGCGGCAATCTTCAGGTCGCCACTATGAGGTTGCGCCGCAGACGCTAAGCTCTATGAAAGAAACCTTATGAGCACTCAGACTAAGCAAATCCTAAAGAATCTGCGGGAACTGAGTGATAGCAATATTGCGGCTCATTCACAGCGATTCTTCAAGACCGGGAAGGGGGAATATGGGGAAGGAGACAGATTCCTGGGAATTCGGGTTCCCGCTATCAGAAAATGCGTTAAAGAATATCACGCGATATGCCTGGAAGATACTATAGAACTACTGAAATCTCCTTTCCACGAAGCACGACTCCTCGCCTTGCTGATACTGGTCGCGAAGTATTCCTCCGCGAAAGAGAGTCCCGAAAAAGATGCAATCTATCGGTCTTACCTGAATCATACAAAATTTATCAATAATTGGGACCTGGTTGACTCTTCCGCTCCACAGATTGTGGGGGCTCACCTATTTTCCCGGGATAGGAAACCTCTCTATCGACTGGCGCGTTCAAAAATCCTATGGGAACGCAGGATCAGCATTCTCTCCACTTTCTATTTTATCAGGAGAGAGAACTTCACGGATACTCTGGCAATTGTGGAATTACTCCTCCATGACCGGGAGGACTTGATCCACAAAGCCGTGGGATGGATGTTACGCGAAGTTGGCAATCGAGACCGGGAAGTCGAAGAAGGATTCCTGGACAGATACTACAAAGAAATGCCGCGTACCATGTTGCGCTATGCGATTGAGAAACTGCCCGAGACTGAGCGGCTGGCGTATTTGCATAACAGAACTTAGCGCCTTTGGCGCAACCTCGTAGTGCAGGACTTCAGTCCTGCCCAACGAAGGCAGGACTGAAGTCCTGCACTACGAGCTTATTGAAATTCCGAAGCAGGAACTTAGCCCTCGCTGCACTCGGGCAACTTATCTGGCCCCCCAGTCCTGATTGAAAGTCATCACTTTCCCTGTCAATAATTCCATTGTACTGCCAATTTTTAACCATCAAGAAAATAGCAATCAACGAGATAATTCCGCTTAAAATTACAACGCCATCAATATATCTTCAATCTATTTTCATATTGTCTTTTTAGACATAATATATTATACACTTTCTGACGATCGTCAGAAAGTGTTCAATATGTTATATCAATAGCCTCTGCTGGTAATTTTATGCCAACGCTTGGAACTCAAATATTACTTATCCTGGAAGAATGCGCGGGTGTCCTGCTCAATCCCTATATGCTAATGAGGTTCTCGACTCATTACTCCCAGAGCAGTTTTTATACTACTTCTTATAGAATGGAAAAAGATGGGTTGATCGAAAGATTTGAGAAAGAAGGAAAGAGACATCTAAAATTAACCTCCCGGGGAAAAGCTCTTATCGAGAGACATCGTGCTGGAGCAGATAAGCAGCGACCGAATTGGGATCATAAATGGCGACTGGTAATCTTCGATGTTCCGGAAGATAAAGCCGACCTCCGTAAATATCTAAGATCATACCTTATTGCTCTTGGTTTCGGCAAAGCACAGAAGAGTGTCTGGATCTCTCCGTATGACTTCAGGAAAGAGATCAGGAACTACCTCAGAAAGTTAAAGTTGTCTGATTATGTTTATCAACTGCTGGCAGACAATTTTGATGGACTTACCGGAGCGGAGATAGCAACTACATTCTGGGACCTTGATCTCATCCATAATAAATATATTAAATTTCACCAGGACTGGAGTGAGAGATTTATCAGGCTTGAGGAGAAAATGAAGGAAGACGTTGATCCTGACCCAACTATATTAAAGCAATACATGAAACATCTGGACTGGGATTATCAATCGGTTTTATCCCGGGACCCCTACCTTCCGTTGGAATTGTTGCCTCCTGATTGGGGCGGAAAAGCGGCCGGGAAGTTGGTTGCGGAATATCATAATAAATTGAACATATCCTGACGATCGTCAGAATATGTTCAATTATGATCTATTTGACTTCCTGGGTGTATTCTCAATACTTGGGGGATTCGGGGAAATGTTATGGCAAGGGATCCCTATTGAATTAACGTAAGCTTTCAGTGAACCCCGTCGCCCCATGTTCGTAGCGTTTATGCTTGAGAAATGATACGGAACAAGTGAAAGGAGTAGATAGTTACAAATCTTCAAATATATATTTCGGAAACAAAAAAAAGACGCGCCGGGTTTAACCCGGCGCGCCTTTCTAGTAACTTAAATTGTTCATCCCGCAAGGGATAAACAATTTAAGTTAGATCTCCAGTTTCTTGGGGATGATCAGCTTGGCATTCTTCTTGATCAGCTCTTTCGAAGCCGGCTTAAAAAATGACCTGGATACCTGCTTGAGATACTCGCCCTTGATGGTTGATTCCCAGAGGTCCCGGGTCAGATAGAATATCTTGGCTCCGCCCAGTTCATGCTGCATATCCGGCCAGGGGTAGGAAGGCAGTGCCATCCTTAATCCAGCCAGGACCCAGCCATTATAGCTCTCAAAGGTGGCCCAGAACTCATCCTGCCCACAGACCTCGAAACAGTACCAGCACTTGGAATAGAAGAGGGCCGCGCCCGCGTTGACCTGGCGCTCGAAGGTCAGGGTATGGAGACTGATATTAACCTCGTCATCCATCAACCGGCCATTGGCGATACCAACCAGCTTTCCATTATTGAGACCAAGAAAGAAATACTCATCCTTCATTCTCTTCCGCTTGATCGCCAGCAGCTCCGCGAAGACCCGGGCCCCGACGATATCGTAGTAATCGTACTCGGCGTCCAGTGTCTGCTTGAGAAATTCGAGAACCGGATCGATCTCTTTCTCTTTAATCGAACGGATCAGGACGGTATTCTTTTTCCCCGCCTTGTTGGTAAGCACGGAGTACATCGGCTTCATCGGCGGCGCGTTATCATCCGCCTGAAGCAAGCCTTCCAGCCACTCGGTCGAGATATTATAAACTTCTTTCCGGAGCTTGGTCGGAACTTTTCTCTTCATATCTTTTCTCCCATTATTGCCACTAAGTCACCAAGGCACTAAGAAAAATAATATCAGGTGATATACCCGGTATTCTCCCCTCTCGATACCTCGATGCTCTGGTGACTAATTGTATTAAAATTGCATTATAAAGATAATCCAGCCAGGGCTTGATATCAAGACTTATTTCTCCTCGATCGGTTTCTTGCTGAACCACTTACCGTATATCCGGTCATATTCTCCGCCCAGTTCGATCTTTTGCAGGGCGGCGTTAAGGGCGGTGAGAACACCGAAAGCACCGTTGCTGACAGCGATACCATAATCCTCCTGAACAAGACCTTTCTCGACAATTTTAAATTGAGTCTGGCACATGCTGGCAGTACAGAACTGGAGATAGTCCAGGATAGCGTTATCTATTACGATAGCGTATGCCAGGTTACCCCCTTCCTTCAAAGCCCGAACCAGGCTGAGTGGTGAATCGTAGGTCTTGACAACAGCCTTTAGATTCAATCGGACCCAATCATCGCCGGTGGTCCCTTTCATCACCCCAACAATCTTCCCTTCCAATCCCCGGGCAAATGCCCGCTGATTCCACTTTGCGTCCGGACGGGTAGCTACAGCAAGGGAGGTGGAGAAATAGGGCTGGGTAAAATCTACAAAATATTTCCTGATTTTGGTAATCGTAATCGCGGCCAGGGCCGCGTCAGCTCCGTCAGCCTCCAGGATATTAGCATAATTACGGATATCAAACGGCCGATCAATCCAAATAACCTTCATCCCCAGAGCCTTCCCAATCGCCTCGCCCAGCTCAATATCAAAGCCGGCCAGTTTATCACCTTCTTTAAAAGCAAATGGCGGGGACTTTGAATCAAAGATAAAACGGATTTCTCCAACTCTACTCTCATCAACCTTCTCTCCTCTGGCTTCATCCGCTAAAGCAGAAAAAGATGACAGGGAGATAATCCCGGCCAATAAAATCAAAAAATACTTCATTGTCTCCTCCTAAAATATTTGCTTTGCAAATATTTTATTATCATTATTGTCATAAAAACATCATTTCCGAAGCGTTCCGCAAATCCATTATTAAAACTATTGTTTGCCGATATCAACGACCTCGGTTGCGATGTATAAAGCAGCTACGGGGAATTATTAGTACAAGAATAATATAATCGGCTCCAATCGGCTCCTGGTTGATTCATTTACTTCTCCACGGTTAAAAGATATGATACCTGGACTTCCTTGTTCAAGGGGATAATCCAGCGCCGATAGATATCAACCACTCTTACCGGATCGATCTTAGGATCTCCTCCGTCCCCCGTTAATTCGCGGCAATAGGTCTCCGCCTTAAAGGCGACCCTCTCCAGAACTTGTTCCTCAACCCCCTGATCGGTAATTTTTTTCATCAATCCATTCTGATCGCCGGTTACACAGAGGAGACGATAACCGTCCGGATCAGCTCTATACTTACTCTCGGCCACAAACTTCCCGTAATGGATCCGCTTGGAGAGAGCCTGAAGGCAGGTTATATCACACATTGAGCTGGAGCCATACTGCATATCATCACCGGAACTACAGATATAGGGGACGATCTCTTCTTCGTAGATCCCGCGGATACGGGCATTAATATTGACAGTATTGGGCCGGAGAGGATTTTCCGCGTAATGGAGCAGAGGAAGAACCGGCTCAGGGAGGTTACGGAAGAAGGGGAGTTCATCCGGGCTGGTATAACGCCGGATACGGGCATGCACCTTCTCAATCTCTAAGAGGTGAAACCCCACCAGACTCTCGCCGCCGAGGGCCAGCCCGAAAAACCCGGGCTGGTAGATAATATCATTCCGCTTAAACTGAGCCCGCTCGATCAGTTCAAAGATAATTGTCTCCTCCAGTCGGGCCAGGACGTTTCGGATATTACTTAATAATAATTGTTTGCTCATGTTAATTTAGCGACTTCGGCACTAACTTAAACGTTAAAGATAACTGACGTTAAAAGATAAGGACGTTGAAGGGAAAAGACGTTAAAAAGAACTTAACTTCGCCTTTGGTTTTGAACAACTAATTAGCGTTATAATTTCCCCGCAATGCCGGTTCAAGGCTTGCCCATTATTATTTTTGCGAAGAAAAAATAATAGATTATATTTCGTGAAATGCCTTATAGAAAAATGCGGCAATCTGACCGGCGGTCGTTACATTCAGGTTCCCTTCGGCCAGTCTTCTTTTATATTCCCTCATTGACATGGAGAGAACAGGCCCCTGATTGTGCTCGATGAAGAGCTGGTGGACTTTCTCTCTCCAGATTCCCATCAGGTTTGGATCTACACCAACATCCCATCTGTCCGCCTGATCAGGATGTTTTGCTCTCCAAAGATTCTCCCAGATATCCCAGGATCGTACGGCCAACGCCATCTGGATCACGCCGAATTCATAATAATTATCCGCCTCACCGCTTTTAGCCAGATAGAGGATCTGTTCGATTCGGGCTCGGAAACCCGGTTCATCGGACTTATCTCCGCCATTATCTTTGATCTCCGCGAAGATTACTCCAACTCTTCCATCCGTACTGATCCGCTCAATTTTCTCCCGGGCGGTGTCCCCCAGACCCTCCATTATTTCGACAACCTCACTGGAGTGAGTTGGTCCTTTTTTCGATTTTTCACTCATTTCTGTGAGGGAGAGCTACTTATTCCCTTTCCGGTTGCGGAATTTTTCCGATATTAAATACTCTCAAATACGAAACATCGGTACAATACTTGTATTTTAATAACACGCACCGACAAATTTGGTGAAATATTTTACCCTATCGCCCGCGAAGAATAACCTCCGTCTTTTTTCAGGACATAAAAGTAGCGGCATCGCCGCTACTTTTATTAACGCACTCATGAGTATCCCGGGCGATGACCAGTTCTTCATCGGTGGGGATAACATAGACCTCCACTTTAGAACTATCCCGTGATATCTTCCCTTCTTTCCCGTTCATCTCAAGGTTCTTATCCCTATCTAGTTCGATCCCTAGAGAATCGAGTGAGCCGGCGGAGTTCTCCCGGACCAGATCGGAGTTCTCCCCGGCACCGCCGGTAAAGATCACAACATCAGTGCCATTGAGCGCCGCCAGATAGGCGCCGATATACTTT
This sequence comes from uncultured bacterium, assembly GCA_937885075.1. Taxonomy (GTDB): domain Bacteria; phylum Auribacterota; class Erginobacteria; order Erginobacterales; family Erginobacteraceae; genus CAKZYZ01. The sequence continues at coordinate 33,599 of CAKZYZ010000045.1, forward strand.
TTCAGCCGGTAACAATATACCTCCAGGGCCATCCGGCATACTTCATCACCATCACGGGAAGCCTCTATTATCTCCCGCATATCGTTGGACTTCCCGGATAACCCCAGCATACCGCTCTCTTTATTCAGGATCCGGGTAAACTCATCGATATCACTCCCCTCTTTGTTGATCACAAACTGATGTATCGCCGGGTCCAGGTCCCCGCTCCGGGTCCCCATCACCAGTCCTTCCAGCGGGGTAAATCCCATTGAAGTATCCATACTCTTCCCATCTTTTATCGCGGCAATCGAAGCGCCGTTTCCCAGATGACAGGAGATCGCGCTGGTCCGGGCGGGATCTTTACCGGTCAGCTTACAGTAGCGGTAAAAAACATACCGGTGGCTGGTGCCGTGAAATCCGAACCTCCGGATCTTGTACTTCCGGTAATATTCGAGAGGGATAGCGTAGAGGTATGACGATGGCGGCATTGTCTGGTGAAAGGCCGTATCGAATACCCCGACCTGGTGAACATCAGGCAGTACTTCTTTACTGGCCTCGTATCCCTTCAGATTAGCCGGGTTATGGAGTGGAGCGAGATCGGTACATTCTTTCATCCGATCAAGAACATTATCATCTATCAAGACGGAGGAAGCGAACTCTTCTCCACCATGGACCATCCGATGCCCCACCGCTTCAATCTCATCCATACTGGATAGAACTCCAACTTTCTCATCCAGCAGGAGAGCGATAACTTTCTTAATCGCGGCTTTATGGTCCTTAATCGGTTCAACCGACTTTATCTTTTCTTTCCCGGAAGGTTTATAATTAACAATAGCATCATCTTCCCCTACCCTCTCAATCACGCCCCGGGCAAAAACCGTATCTTCCTTCTCCTGGTTATCCCCGGAGGATACTTCAATTACCTGGAACTTTACCGATGAGCTGCCACAATTTAATACTAAAATCTTCACGGTTACTCCCCTTATCTGATGACGGGCGTTATCTGTTCTGCTATAAGTTATCCCCACCTGCGGCGGGACTAACTTAGTATTGAACCAAGATTATCATAATTTTCTTGAGATAATAGCGGAAAAAATAATAATGACTATACAATGAGCTATCAACCGAAAACAATCATCCTCCCGGAAGGCACGGACTGGGGTTTTCTCCTGAAAGAACCTTATCGCGCGGAATTCGAATCCCTCCTCCCCCCTTTTCTGCGCAACTGCCGCTGGTTTGGAGGCAAGGCAAAAATTATTTCAGAGACTCATCTGCAAGCCAGAAAATTTCTGCCGGAGAAACAGGATCAAGCCTTGCTCCTGATCGTAACCGTCTCTTATCAGAATGCTCCGCCGGAGCGCTATCTCCTCCCTCTATCTTTCCGCTTGACCGAACCGGGCCACCCCCCCCCGGATATCCCGGCGGCGATGGTCCCGGCCCGGCTCAGGATTGGCGCGCGGGAGGGCATTATCTTCGAGGCGACCTGGGATCCATCTTTCCGGGAGGATTGTTTCCGCTTTATCTCCCGGAAGAATGTGACCTCTGTGAACCGGAAACAGATCCGGGGGATACCGGGAAAATATCTGGTGGATTGGACCGAAAGCCACGGTTCCATTCCGGAATCGAGACTCCTGCGGAAAGAACAGAGTAATACTTCCTTTATCTACGGGAACAATTATTTTCTCAAGATTTATCGCCGGATAACTGAAGGCATCAATCCTGAAGTTGAGATAATCCGATTTCTCACCGAAGTAGCCGGCTTTCCCCATATCCCCCCCTTCGCCGGGATGATCGAGGAACAATCTTCCGATTCACCGCCGTTCACTCTGGGATTGCTCCAGTCCTATGTCGAGCATATCAGTGACGGTTGGACCCACTTCCTGGAGGAGGCCAGGCATTACTTGGCTGAAGGCACTCAGGAAGCTTCCGATAAACTCCGGAATCCGACAGACCGGGGAAGCAGGACTAATCCGGCCAATACTCGTAGTGCGGGACTTCAGCCCTGCCTGGATGAAGTAAAACTCTTAGGAAAAAGAACCGCCCAGCTCCATCAGGCATTAGCCTCAGACCCGGTGAACCCGGATTTCTCTCCCGAACCATATTCTCTCTCCGACCGTAAAGAGCATCTCAACTCATCGCTATCACTACTGGAAGAGACCTTCCTGAGCCTGAAAAATACGGAGAGGAACCTCCCGCCGGGAGTTCGAGTTGAAGCCGGACAACTCCGCGAGAGAAAAGCCGCGATTATTAACCGTCTCCGGAAGATAGTGAATCAACCCGATCCGGGACTGAAGATCAGGATTCATGGAGACTATCACCTGGGACAGGTCCTCCGTACCGGGGATGATTTCGTAATCATCGACTTCGAGGGAGAACCGGCCCGGCCCATATCCGAACGGAGACAAAAGCGGTCACCCCTGGTAGATGTCGCCGGTATGATCAGATCATTTCACTACGCCGCTTATGGAGCAATATTTCTCGGCGGAGATCCCACCCCCGAAAGAATAACCACGCTCTCTCCCCGGGCTGAAGATTGGTATCAGACCGTAAGCGACACCTTCTTAAGATCATACCTGGAAACAATCTCCCGGGGGAAAGCCGATCTTCTCCCTGCTACCCCGGAGGATCTTAAACGGTTGCTGGATGTATTTCTACTGGAGAAAACAATCTACGAGCTCAACTATGAACTCAATAACCGCCCCGACTGGATAATAATTCCTCTTCGAGGAATTAAATAAATCCACATCTCGAATTATTAGTAATTGTGCTTAACGAGTAATAGTTTAGCACGCGTAATAGTTTAGCACGCACATAACTTACCACATGGCAGGGGGTTAAAAAAGGAAATAGCAGGGATATTCGGAGATTTGTGACCATATTATTAAAAATATAGGGTCAAAAAATATAGGGTCAAAAAATATAGGGTCAAACCTCGACTATTGACAGATAAGCATAGCTTTGGTACTTTAGCACCATGTCAAGACCATTGAGAATTGAATATCCGGGGGCCTGGTATCATGTTACTTGCCGGGGGAACCAGAGGTTAAAGATCTTCGGGGATGACAAGGACCGGGCAAGGTTCCTTAAGGCCTTAGCGGCGAGCGCCGAAGCATTTAACGTGGAAGTACATTGCTATGTACTTTTAAAAAATCACTTCCATTTTTTATTGAGGACCCCGGAGGCAAATCTGGGTCGGTTTATGCACCGCTTTAATACCGCCTATATTACCTATTACAACCTGCGCCATCATCGGAGCGGACATCTCTACCAGGGACGCTATAAGGCCATCCTGGTGGAAGCGGATGAGTATTTATTGGAAGATCGGAAGAGCGTCGTGTAGGGAAAGAGTGTAGATCTCGGTGGTCGCCGTATCATTAAAAAAAAA
>CAKZYZ010000046.1 GCA_937885075.1 uncultured bacterium
GTTTGTCTTTTTTGTTTTTGTTTTTTTTTTTTTTTTTTTCAAGCAGAAGACGGCATACGAGATATATCAGTGTGACTGGAGTTCAGACGTGTGCTCTTCCGATCTACCCCGCCCCAGTCCCTTTTGAAGCCTCCAGCCAACGCGAAAGTCTTCCGCTTGCGCGCATTCATCATTCAGCATTTTAGCTTCGTCATTCTTTCGGCATTCTTCATTCTGGTTTCGTCATTCTATCTTCATTTCATGTTTTTCTTTGAAATACTGGAAAGTTCTTCTTAAACCTTCCGGGTATAACACTTCGGGGTTGTACCCCAGAATATCGCGGGCTTTTGAGATATTCGCCAGGGAATGGCGGACATCTCCGGGGCGGGCCGGTTCGAAGGCCGGGGATACCTCCTCCCCTGCTATATCGCCCAAAATTTTCAGGGTGGTAAGAAGATCCGTCTTCTCTCCGCAGGCAATATTAAATACCTCGCCAAATGCTTTGGTCGGAGCGGAAAGGCATTTGAGATTCGCCTGAACCACATTATCCACATAGGTAAAGTCCCGGCTCTGTCTCCCATCCCCGTATATAACCGGCGTTCGGCCATCGAGGATAGCGGTGGAAAATAACGGGATTACGGCGGAATATTGTGAGTTAGGATCCTGACCCGGGCCAAAAACATTGAAATATCGGAGCGCGAATGTCGGGAGATGGTAGAGCTTATGATATAATCGGCAGTAATACTCCCCGGCCAGTTTGCTTACGGCATACGGAGAGAGCGGTTCCGGAGGCAGATCTTCAGATTTAATCAGCGCCTTAACATCGCCATAGATGGACGACGAAGAGGCTATCACGAAAGTCTTGACATCAGACCCCCGGGCGGCTTCGAGAAGATTCAGCGTTCCGCCGGCATTAACGGAGGTGGTTCCAACCGGATCGGAGAAAGAACGGGGAACCGACGGTAATGCGCCCTGGTGAAGGACCGCCTCCACTTCACTGACAACCGGACCGACAACCTCGGGATCCCGGAGATCACCCTCCACCATCTTGATCCGTGAACGAACAGTCTCAAGATTATCCGGGTTCCCGGTGGAATAATCATCAATCACCCAGACCCGATCACCATTATCAACCAGAGCCCGAACGATATGAGACCCGATAAACCCGGCTCCGCCGGTGACTAATACTTTCATTGCTTATATGGGGAATGGGGAATGGGGAGTGGGCAGTGGTTCGCCTTCACCTGGTTCCCTGATCTTTATGGGCAGTGGGCAGTAGATCACCTTCGCCTGGTTCCCTGATATCCTGATTCCCTGATCTCCTGATCTCCTGACCTATCTCCCCACGCTCTTATAAATAAACCCCAACTCCTCCATCTTCGCGGGATCATAGATATTGCGGCCATCGAGAATAATCGGCTGATTGAGCAGATCTTTAATCCGCCCCAGATCCATCTCTTTGAACTCATTCCATTCCGTAATAATAACCAGAGCATCCGCGCCTTCGGCAGCCTGATACGGATTGTCGCAATATTCTATTTCGGGGAGGGTCTCCTTCGCTTTCTCCATCGACTTGGGGTCAAAAGCCTTGATCTTTGCGCCTTCCGCCAGGAGGCGGGTGATTATCTTCTCCGCGGGGGCGTTGCGCATGTCATCGGTATTCGGCTTAAAGGCCAGACCAAGAATAGCGATTGTCTTATCCTCCAGTATCCAGAGAGTCTCCTTGATCTTGTTGAAGAAATATTCAGACTGAAATTCATTTATATTCTCCACCTCTTTGAGCAATTTGAAATCATATCCCAGCTCATCGGCGATGGCGATGAAGGCGGAGACATCTTTGGGAAAACAGGACCCGCCATATCCAACCCCGGCATTCAGGAATCTGCTCCCCACCCGATTGTCGAGACCAACACCTTTGGTTACTTCCTCTACATTCGCTCCCGAGGCTTCACAGATATGTACCAGAGCATTGGCGAAAGATATTTTGGTGGCCAGAAATGAGTTGGCGGCGTGTTTAATGATCTCGGCGCTATTGATATCGGTGACAATCACCGGGGCGTCCAGCGGCTTGTACAGTTCAATCAGCATATCCGCCGCCCGGCGGCTGGAAGTCCCGATCACAATACGATCCGGATGGAAAGTATCGTAGATGGCCGAACCTTCCCGGAGAAACTCCGGGTTGGAGACAACGTCAAACTCACCATCCCCCTGGCTGTAGCGCGCGATTGTTTCAGCCACCTTCTCTCCGGTCTTTACCGGAACGGTGCTCTTATCCACCACTACTTTATATCCGTTCAAATTCTCCGCCACTTCTTTGGCTACCGCGGCGACCATGCTCAGATCAGCTGAACCATCGGGTTTGGGGGGGGTACTGACCGCGATAAAAATAATATCGGAAGCCCTAACACCATCGCGGATTGAGGTGATAAATTTTATCCTGCCGGCCTCGCGGGCGGAACGGACAATCTCTTTCAAGCCGGGTTCATAGATCGGGATCTCATCCCGATTCAACATGGCTACCTTCTCTTCATTGTTATCTACACAGATAACATTATTTCCCAATTCCGCCAGTGTACCCCCGGTAACCAGTCCGACATAACCCGTTCCTATAATACATACTCTCATTAATAATTCCTCCTGATTAGAACATAGCGCCTTCGGCACAACTTTTTTGCCACTAAGACACAAAGACACAAAGAAAATATTTAAAGATACAATAACAATGTTTTTTATTCTTTCTTAAGGTTTTCTTAGTGTCTTAGTGCCTTTGTGGCAGATTTATTGAAATTCCGAAGCAGGAACTCATCCCTCACGAAGTCTACCCCGATTTATCGGGGCTCGGGCAAGGTTCTAAAGTGCCTGAAGTTAAAATTTCCAGTTAATTGATTGCCATTAATAAAGCCCGGCATACTATCAAATTCATAATTCCAATAAAAGAAGAAAAAATTTATCTCACAACTCAATATCGTAAAAAACAATAAAACGGCATTGAATTAAATGTTTTTCCAGTAAGTTAGTGCCGAAGGCACTAACTTAATTGCTCAGGTGGAGGGGTGACTGTGAGAAGGCTTTTATCCAGAAGGCGAGATCAACTGAATACTCATCCTCTTCTCTCCTGTGCTTGAAGCGAAGATAGGAACTCCAGGAATGAAGGTCGCGGTAGATCGTAAATGACTCTTCCTCAAACTCGCCATTGACCGTGTCATAGCGACCATAGACCTTGAAAGCCCAGATCGGGTTTATCTTGAGGTATAACTCAGAGCCAACCCGGTTGCGATCTTTCGATTTGCGATAATTATGAGAGAAGGTTAACCACCAATCATCATCGGGCCGGATCCAGAGATCCAGGGTATCATCCTGGAATTGGTTGTCGAAGGTATTATAGGCAAGATCCAGGTTAAGCCCCAACCAGGAGAAAGGAGTAATTTCAAGCCTGGTATCCAGATCATCGATCAGATCCCCGGAATTATCCCGATCGGGATCCGTATAGAGATTAGTCGATAAAATGAGATCGATCAGAGTCCAGCTTGTCTCCAACCCATCGTCAAATCGTTTGGTCTGAAGCTGATTCCTGAACCCCAGCTTAAAATAATTTGCCCGCTTTATCTTATCTATCGAGTCAAACTGATATATATCCTTGTAATACACGCTGGGATTATCGGTATAGTAGTAATCTATCGACGGGGTGATCACATGGCGAAGCTTATATATCTCCAGCCACTCATTCTGGGCGGGGAAGATACCGTAAATATCAGTACTCATCCCCACGCTATAGGAGAAGACTTCCCTCCAGAAATCGCGGCGATCGGGGGGCTTCGGGGTCGGGGAAGGTTCCGGGGTGGGGGAGGAAGATACATCGGCCGACGGACCTGATCCATAATCTATCGGATCTCCGGGACCCCGGGAATAAAAATCACCCCTGAGGCTGACCGCCGGATATATATTCAGCCAGCCGAAGAACTTTTTGGCGTAACTCACCTGATGAAACGTATCGAAACGGAATGATTCGTACCGGGCGGACCCCTCGTCAGCATACTTCTTCTTGAAGTTGGTGGCTGAGTTTGACCCCTGATAGTAAAAATCGCTCTCCCCGAGCTGGAATTCCTGGATCTGTAATTTTGCCTCCGGAAGTTTCTCAATCACAGTATAAAAATCATTTAACCGTGGTCTGAATTTCAGGCTGAGGTTAAAATCTCCCCAGCGCCGGGATAGATACGCGTATGACTCCGGTTGAGAATCCGAGTCGTATTCCGAACGGAAGAAGTCTTTTCTGACAGTATAATCACTTATATAATTAAGAGAGAAGTGGCTTTGTATACGGTAGATCAGGGACTGCCGATAGTCAAACTCAATCAGATAACGTTCCTTGGTGCTTATCTCTCCATCGTCATTCTCATATCCTTCGTCCTGCATGTAGTAGCTCTGCCATTCCCCCTTTCCGGTATCTCCAATATAAAACCGGCCATCCAATCCATAAGCTAAGCCTCGACGGTACCGGTAATCCAGATGAGGGTTAATCACTATCCCCGGCGCGCACCACTGGTAGCCGGTAAATAAGTAGAACCCCCAGGTATTGCGATAACCGGGATATACGTATGAACCCCGGCAAGAATCCTTCAGCGACCGCCGAAAATACGGCAGCCAGAAGACCGGAACCGGCCCCACATAGACAGCGACATTATGCATGACAATCTTGTCATCGGGATAGATGGTGACTTTACCCGCTTCGAATCTATAATCAGGAACATCATAATCATCGGTAGTGGCCTGACCATCGATGAATTCAACCTTCTCATTCCCCTCCACATCTATGGTAGCGGACCGGCCATACCATGGGTCGTAATAGCCCTCCCCGGAAGATATGGTCCCCTGCTCCTTGACAAAATCATACCTTATTTTATCCGCGGCAATTTCATTGTTCCCCTGGGTCAGGGTTACATCTCCTTCCGCGTAAGCTTCTTTCCTCATGACATAGACCGTGACCCGATCGGCGGTTATCTCCATATCCTTGTACCCTAACCGAACATTGCCTTCCGCCGTAATCTTGTTCCCATTATCACTATAACGGACCATGTCACCTTCACAGACAATTGCCGCGCGGGGAGTAGGAGCTGGTGTTGGAGTAGAGAGAGCTCCATCGACGGGGGTGAGTGAGGGGAGATCGATATCCGAAGGACCGATCAGTTCGTCCGAAAACTCATAGGAGTCCTCACCGGAACCGCTATCAGAATAATGGTCGGGACGCTCCATCTCCGCGCCGGGGATAACCGCGTTCTCCGAACGGCTCGGCATACAGGCCTGGAGGATGATTAACAGGACCACAACCGGCAGGGCAAATACAGCCGGCAGCCAGAAAAGATTTTTTCTTTTGTCGTCGTTATTCACAATATTAGCTACCCGAATTGAACCAATCAATGAATGACTCAATACCATCAACCAGTTCCGTTTCAGGCCGATATCCCAGCAGCTCCCGGGCTTTGCCGACATCAGCCAGTGTTGACATTACATCCCCGGGCTGAAAAGGCAGCCATCTCAGAAGGGGACGCTTCCCCAGCTTCTCCCCCAGAAGCTCGATCAGTTCGGCCAGGGTAATTGAATGCCCCCCTCCCAGATTAAAGACCTCAAAATCTAACTCGGCCTTCAATGCCGAGGTGATGCCGGAGATGATATCATCGACAAAGGTATAATCCCGCCGGGAGGTGCCGTCTCCAAAGACAGAAATCTCTTTACCCTCGGAGATCAATCGGCTGAATAAATGAATGGCCATATCCGGACGCTGACGGGGACCATATACGGTAAAGAACCGCAACGCCGCGATGCTCAATCCGTACTGCCGATTAAATACCCGGCAGAGATGTTCTCCCGTTAATTTGGTCAGGCCATAAGGTGATACCGGCTGGAGAAATAGTTCGGTCTCCCGGAGTGGGAAGCGCGGACAATCTCCATAAACGGAGGATGAAGAAGCAAAGACAAACTTCTTTGTTTTTGCCTGGCGGGCCGTATTCAGAAGAGTTAGCGTCCCTCCAACATTAACATCCTGATAGAGAGATGGATCAGCCAAAGAGGGACGGACACCGGCCCGGGCGGCCAGGTGAATAACCGCCGCGAACCCGTGCCGGGCAAAAAGTTCTTCCATCCTCTCCCGGTCTCTGATATCGGCTTCTATTATCTCCAGGCTGGAATTACCCCGAATATCATCCAGATTTTCTTTCTTCTTAAGAGGTGAGTAGTAATCATTAAAGTTATCTACGATTACCACCTGATGCCCGTCTTTCAGAAGAGCCCTCGCCAGGTGAGACCCGATGAATCCGGCACCGCCGGTTAATAATATCTTCATAATATTATTTTTACTCCGTAAAAATAATATTGTTCAAGTTTCGGAACAATATCTCAGTACAATTTTATATCTTTCAACGACCTTTAACGGTCTTTCTTTTCAACGTCTCTTATCTTCAACGTTTGTATTTTTCAACGTCCATTATTTCCTTTTAGGAAATAATGGTGTCCCCTTCCGGACCGGCCTGGTCCACCGGTATTCTCCCCATTTCGGAGGTAGTTTATACCCTTTTCCGCCCTCGGATTCAACCCCCAGCATATCCAGTCCCTCACCGGCTTTTTGCGGCATTATCGGCAAGAGATAGAGCAGAATAATCCGGACCGCTTCGGCACAGGTACTCAGTATCTCCGACAGCCTCTAGATCGGAAGAGCACACGTCTGAACTCCAGTCACACTGATATATCTCGTATGCCGTCTTCTGCTTGAAAAAAAAAAAACAACTA
>CAKZYZ010000047.1 GCA_937885075.1 uncultured bacterium
GAAACATAGTAAATCGCGGCTCGCGACATTAGACCTGTGGTCGTTACCACAGTAACAGGTTTTTTCTTTCCTTTTTTTTTTAATGATACGGCGACCACCGAGATCTACACTCTTTCCCTACACGACGCTCTTCCGATCTACCTCAATATCTCGCTCTTGCCGTCTCACACTTCCCTCCTGGACTATAGGATTATCTTGCCGTTCCCCTCACAGGTCCACCATCAGATCCCGGATCACCTGGTATCCCCGGGCCGGTCCGATCTTCATCCCGGCGCGCGCCAGCGTCGTACAGGCCAGCCGGTTCTTCCCGTCCACCTCCATCACGCATCCCGTACACTTTCCGATCCGGCACGATTTGTAATAAGCCAGACTCCGATCCACTATTTCGTGGATATAATCACATACATTCATCACCGTCATCCGATCCCGGTATTCCACCTCGTACTCCCGGTACGCCCCCACCCTCCCTGCATCCTCCCCCTCCCCCCCCGGACTCCGGTATACCCGCACCTGGATCACTGATTTTTCGGTCATCTTTTTGCCCTTTTAGAACCTATTGTCCCGAGACTTAATATGAAACAACTCGGGATCCCGAAGTATTTCGGTCCCGAGACTTAATATGGAACAACTCGGGATCCCGAAGTATTTCGGTCCCGAGACTTAATATGGAACAACTCGGGATCCCGAAGTATTTCGGTCCCGAGACTTAATATGGAACAACTCGGGATCCCGAAGTATTTCGGGAGAGAAAATTCAAAAGCAGTAAAGTTAACGGCTTTGCCGGTAACTTTATTTAGTTATTTTCCCCCTTTTATAATAGAATTTCAACCCCGATAGATGGTGTATATATTAACTATGCGTAATAGTTATTAAGCAGATAGTCACCTCAATCCCGCCTGGAGCGGAAGATGAATAATAAATTTTACTTTAAAACGAAAGGAGATATGTAATAATATCCCTGGTAATTTCTCTATCTTCTCAATGAACCCATTATTTATTATGAAAGAACATGATTTGAATCAGTTCCCTCGAGTCAGACGGGACCGTAAATCTACCTTAAAGAAGAAGAGCGCCCGACCGGCCCGGGATCTCTTTGCTGGAGATTCCGCGGAAATACTCCGGCTCCTTCTGGAAAATACCCGGTCCGGAATCATCATCGCCGATAGTGACGGGGTTATCTTTATTATAAACACCCTGGCCCAGAAGCAGCTTAAACCAAAATCGAAGGCTCATCGGGAGGCAAAAAATCTCCGTGATCTGATGAACCCGAAAAATGTCACCCGGTTGATAAATATCATCCATGAAGTCATCCATGATCGAAAAACTTTTTACGATAAACTAATGATAGTTATCGGGAAGAGAAAACACTGGTTTGAGGTAACCATCGCAACCTCAACCTGGCTCCTCCGGAACCAATCCGCCGGGCCCTGTGTGATTATCCTGATGCGCGAAATTACTGAACGCATGCGTGCCGAACAGGCCCTCCAGCGGAGTGAAAAACGCTACCGGGCTGTCGTGGAAGCGCAGACCGAATTGATCTCCCGCTGGCGCCCCGATTTTACCCGGACCTTTGTTAATGAAGCGTACTGCCGTTATCTGGGCCAGACCCGGAAAGAATTGATAGATAAAAGCATCCTCTCTCTGATGCCGCCGAAAGAGCGGCAGAAATTTCGTCGGCAGATCGCCCGTTTAACCCGCCGCAAACCTATCTTAACTCACGAGAAACCCATTGTCATGCCCGACGGACAGATCCGCTGGCAGGATTGGAATGAAAAAGCGATCTTTGATGATTCGGGCAAACTGGTTGAATTTCAATCGGTCGGCCGAGATATTACCGAACGAAAAAAAATGGAACTGGCCCTGAAAAACTCGAAAAAAATTCTTCATCATCAGAAAAACGCCCTGGAACAGAAAAATATCGCCCTCCGGGAAATCCTGGAACAGGTCGGAGTGGAAAAAAAAATGATCAAGGATGATGTCCTCTCCAACATTGAACATCTCCTCCTCCCCATTCTCGAGAAAATCAGAAGCGAACCCACCTATACCGGCAATCCCCAGATCAACCTGCTGGAAAAAACTGTCCGGGGTCTGGCTTCTTCATTCGGCAAAAAAATAGCTCGGGCCAGTTTAAAACTCACTCCCCGGGAGATCGAAATCTGCAACATGATCCAACACGGTCTGAGCAATAAGGAGATGGCCGAGGTCTCACATATCTCGGTTCACACCATCGAGACCCACCGGGACAATATCCGGCGTAAATTCAACCTTAAAAAGAAGAAGATTAACCTGGCCACCTATCTGCAAAGCCTTTAACCTATCATAGCATCAGCTTGAGCCAGAGCCTCCGCCTTATCGATCAGGGATATCGCTTGCGTCGGACAGCTCTGCACGCATAAACCGCAACCATCGCAATTATCGATCAGCATCCGGACTGTTTTATCGTCCTTCATCTCCACTGCATCATATCCGCAGACCTTGATACAGTTGCCGCATCCGATACAGAGATCCGGATCCACCGCCGAGACCACCGGAGGAAGCTTGGCCATCTCTTCGGTAGTGGTAATATGCGGTAGGGCGATCCCGACAAACTCTTCCGGGCTTCGGTAACCTTTCCTTTTCATGAAAGATTCCATCCCCTGGAGAATATCTCCAATCACCTGATAACCCCGCCACATTACCGCGGTTCCCACCTGAACGGTCGTCGCCCCCACCATCATCATCTCCACCGCGTGTTTCCAGGTCGATACCCCTCCGATGCCGGAGATGGGGATCTTCACCGCCCGGGCAATCTGGGCCACGATCCGCAGCATGATGGGATGAACCGCCGGGCCGGAGTAACCTCCGAAAGCCGGGAGCAGGGGGCGGCCGGTCTCTACATCCACCCCGGCCAGAGCCTGAATGGAGTTGGTGGCCGCGATGGCATCCGCTCCCGCGTCTTCACAGGCCCGAGCGATCGGTTCAATATCGGAGATATTCGGGGTCAGCTTGGGCATCAGGGGAATTTCGGGGACGGCCTTCTTAACCGCGGCGACCTGGGCGGCAACCAGGGACGGTTCCTTACCGATATTCATCCCCACCCCCGCGGCCGGCATGGGGCAGGAGACATTCAGCTCAAAGAGATCCACCAGGCCAGTGTCGGCCACCTTCCGGGCCAGCTCAGCGGTATCGGCCGGGTCGGGGTTGGCCACGATACTTACCACATTGCGCGCCCCGCCTTCCCCCACAATTTTAAGCTCCGTATCAAGCCATTTATCCAGATTAACGGTGGAAAAAATCTCGTTATTCTGCATCCCGATCGGCATCCCGTTGTAGCGATAGAGCACCATCCGACCGCACCGGGGATGTTCAAAGGTCTCCGCCGGAGATCCGATCGATTTACATACCACTCCTCCAGCCCCGGCCAACCCGGCTTTTTTTAACGCTTCCCCGCTCCAGCCAAAGGTCATGGATGAGGTGAAGATAGGATTTCTGAATTTAACTCCCGCGAAATTAACACTTAAATCGGCCATTTTTGCCTCCTCTATAAATTAGCGCTTTGCGCTAATTTAGTTTTGAACCAAGACCAACACAATTATACAAACTCAGCGCCAACAGGTATTTCACTGAATTTTTCGATATTTTTATTAAAATATTATTGTTTTCCTGGCCCCGAAACATTAATCGGGCACGAAAATATTAAGATTTTAAGCGGAAAGATAACGGTCGATCCCCTCCGCGGCCCGGGCACCTTCGGCCAGGGCCTGAACTACCGTGGTGCCGCCGCTGATCACATCGCCGGCGGCGAAAAGTCCGGGGAGCGAAGTATCCCCGTACTCTCCCACCCGGATGGTTCCGGCGGAATCGGTCTCCACCCCCAGTCGGCCGATCAGATCACTATCCACCTTCTGTCCGACCGCTTCGATGACGATATCAACATCCAGTTTAAACTCCGTCCCGGCCACGGGAATCGGGCGCCGCCGCCCCGAGTCATCGGGTTCTCCCAGTTCCATCTCCCGGCACTCAATGGAGGTAACCCGTCCCTGCTCATCTCCGATTATTCTGGTCGGGTTGGTCAAAATCCAGAAGAGCACCCCTTCCTGTTGAGCCAGACTCACCTCGGATTCAATCGCGGGCATCTCCTGATAGGAACGGCGATAGAGCAGATGAGTTCTCTTCGCCCCCAGGCGGGCGGCGGAGATGGCGGCATCCATCGCCACATCCCCCCCTCCGACCACCGCCACTCTCCGGCCGGCGATCTCCTCTCTCAACGGATCGGCCGCTGATCCGGCGCTGACCAGCCGAAGAAAATCCAGGCCCTGATAAACACCCGTCAGATCGCAGCCGGGGATTCCGGTGGAGACCGGTTTATGCGTGCCGATCCCGAGAAAAACGGCGGAAAAGTCCTGCTCCAGCAACTCTCCGGGATCAACCCTGCTTCCGGTCCTGATCTCAACTCCTCTCTTTTTGATCGCGTCAATCTCCGCTTCCAGAATATTTCGGGGAAGGCGGTGATCGGGAATGCTGTAGGTCATCATTCCTCCGGGGGAGTCCATCGCCTCAAATACCGTTACCCGATAACCTTTATTTACCAGGGACGCCGCGGCCGCCAGGCCGGCCGGACCGGAGCCAACTATGCCCACCTTTTGTCCGGATGATCGGACGGGTTCAAATTCCTCATTACCCTGCGCGAGCGCGGAAGCAGCCGCGAACCGCTGCAGCTGATGAATCCGAACCGGTCCCAGGGGTTGAGTCACGCAGCAGCTCTCAACACATAACCTCTCCACCGGGCAGATCAGACCGCATACCCCCGGGAGAAGACATTTTTCCCGGATAATTTGATCGGCCCCGATAAAATCCCCCATCTTAATCCGGCCGATAAACCGCGGGATATCCACCCCTACCGGGCAGGCGTCCACACAGGGAGCGTTGTAACATTCGATGCACCGCGTGGCCTCAAATACCGCCTGAGCGGGCTCATAAATGGTTCCAGTCTGGTCGTTTAATTGCCGCATAATTATCTCCTTATAAATTAGCTCACTTCGTTCGCTACTTTATGTATGATCACTTCCCGACTTTGTCGGGAAGGTTTGTAGTATCGGCTTCGCCTTGTGGGAAATGTAGTATCGCCTCCCGGATTCATCCGGGGGGCTTGTACACCTGGCTTCACCTTCTCTATCGTTTGAAAGCCAAATATTCAAGCTCCTGCCTGCCGGCAGGCAGGCAGCGATGCTACGAGTCCTACAAAGAATGCCGAAGGCATTCTGATCCTACAAGTCCCGCACACAAGATTTGTGTGCGGAGCGATACAACGGAATTTCAGTTTACTGAAATTCCGAAGCAGTAAATTAGCGCTCCGCGCTAATTTAGTTTTGAACCGAGACCGATATAATTATGTCAGATCAGCGCCAAAAGTTATTTTAATCATTCCCATCCACACCATTGCAGTATGGTCAGGGCGAGAACCTTGACGGCGGTAATCAGGTCATCGAGATTGGCCCATTCATTGGCGGCGTGCATCTGCTCGGTCAAACCGGGTCCGAAGATCACGGTGGGGGTATCGCCATACTTGATGAGATACCTGATATCCGCCGCGCCTTCCCTTCCCGTGATTCGGGCTTTTTCTCCGGTAACCCGGTTAAACATTTTACTGACCGTGGTAACAATCGGATGATCAACCGGGATCTCGGCCGGATCGCCGCAATAACCGGAAAAAATCACCTCCGGGGGGTGATCTTTCAGCCAGGGATCGGTGGCGGCGAAAGCGGTGATAAACTCCTCGAACTGGCGTTTGACCGCGGCGGTCTCTTCTCCCGGTAAGGAAGCGATGCTGCCCTGAAGCAGACAGGTATCGGGAAAAGAACTGGGAAAAGAGCCGGACTGAAAGACCCCGACCATACAGGGCATCGCGCCGCGGTTGTCATGGTAGAGGGGATGGCTGATTTCATCGATCCGGATCGCTTCCAGGCGGGAGACTGCTTCCACCACCATATAACCCTTTTCAATCGCGTTCACCCCTTCCCACCTCCGCTGGATCCCGGCCGGTTTTCCTTTGATCCGGATCTCAAACCAGATCCTTCCCAGACAGGCCGGCTGGACAGAGAGGCTGCTGGTCTCGCAGCAGATCCCGGCATCGGCCCGGTAGCCCTTCATCACGCAGGCCAGGGTCCCGTTACCGCTTAGTTCTTCATCCATCACATATTCCAGCAGAATATCTCCTTGCGGCTTTACCCCCGCGGCCAGAACCGCCTCCACCGCCATGGTCATGGCCGCCACGCCGCCCTTCATATCCGAGACCCCCCTCCCGTATATTCGATCACCCGCGATCTCACCGGCCCAGGGGGGATGCTCCCAGGATTCCAGCGGCCCCGGGGGCACTACATCGACATGGCCGTTAAAGAGCAGTGATCGACCCCCGCCCGTCCCGCTATATTTTCCCACCAGATTGGGACGATTCTCGTATCCCCGCTCCACCGCCACATAGGCGGGATGGCGCTTCAATTCCTCCAGGTCCGGTTCCCACATATCTATCTCAAGCCCCATAATCTCAAGGCGGCGGGCGATAAATTGCTGAATCTCCAGTTCATCTCCGGTTACACTGGGGAAGGAGAGTAATCCTCGTAAAAACGCGATAATTTCATCTCGATTCGCTTCGATCCGGGCCAGAACTTTTTCTTCGATGGTCGAGTCCATTCTTTTATCCTTCCTGAGCGACTATTTCAATCGCCTGGATTATCTTGACATACCCGGTGCAGCGGCAGAGATTCCCCGAGATAGCCACTTTAATCTCTTCGGTGGTGGGGTGGGGATTTTTGTCCAGCAGGGCCCGGGCGGAGATCAGCATGCCCGGGGTGCAGAATCCGCACTGGACGGCGCCGTATTCGATAAACGACTCCTGAAGCGGGTCCAGGTTCTCCTCCGTCCCCAGTCCTTCCACCGTCCGGACTTCTTTGCCCTCCGCCTGCAGGGCCAGTACCAGGCAGGAATTAACCGTCTTTCCCTCCAGCAGAACCGTGCAGGCCCCGCAATCCCCGATCCCGCACCCTTCTTTTGTCCCGGTCAGGCCCAGTTCCTCCCGGATGACCCGCAACAGGGTCCAGGCGGGATTAACCGCGACCTCCACCGGCTCTCCGTTTACCGTCATCTTTAATATTGTCTTATCCTGATCCTTTGCCATGATGACCTTCCTTGCGGCTCTCAACCGGCTGTGATTAATTGGCTCAATACGATTCGGAATAGATTCCCCAGGACCGGTTTTTTGTATCCCGTCGACCAGCGGATGCCCGTAACCTTCACCATCTCCTCGCCCACCGCCCGGGCGGCCTGGTCCAGCAATTCATCGGTGGGGACCTTTCCGGTCAGCAACTTCTCAATCTCTTCCATTCTCCGGGGAACCGGCATCACCGAACCCGGCACGAAACGCAGTTCTTCAATTATCCCGGCCGGATCCCGGCGCAGGATTAAAGAGATTGTCATCCGGGAACGAGCCATCGCCTGGCGCCGGGCCAGCTTATAAAACGCGGTCCGGGTTCCCGAAGGGAGTTTTTTTATCCTGATCGCGGTAATTAACTCATCATTACCCCAGGCCGGAGTCCAGGCTTTCGCGATCGCCTCATTAAGGGGCAGATTCCTCTTCCCCCGCCGGGAGGATAATTCCACTTCGGCGTCCAGGGATAGAAAAACCGGCAGACCATCGGCCGCGGGCGCGGCGGAAGCGATATTTCCTCCGATGGTGCCCCGGTTCCGGGTTTGCGGCCCCCCCACGGAGAGGGCCATCTCAGATAAAATCGGAAACTCCTTCCGGATCAACCCGGACTCAGCCAGGTCATTAAAGGTAGTAATGGCGCCGATCCGGACCGTTTGCTCCGTTTCACTGATACCGCCCACCTCCGCGATCTCCATGATGTTGAGGAGAAAGGCGGGATGGATATCCTCGTTTCGCAGGGCTGGAATCAAGTCCGTCCCTCCCGCGATTATCCGGCAGTTTTTCGCGTTTTCCGCCAGATATTCCAGCGCGTCCGGAAGGGATCGCGGCGCGTAATATTCATAACTTTGCATCTTAATATCTCCCGTTTTCAGTTACCTGCTTCCGCTCCATTAATCAAATGATAAACATTCTCCAGATTGGCGGGAAGTTTATGGATCCGGAGACCGAGCGCGTCCCGAACGGCGTTCAGGACCGCCGGCGGGGTGGGAATCAAGGCCGGTTCCCCTACTCCCTTGGCACCGTAAGGTCCTTTCGGTTCCGTTACCTCCAGAAGATGAACTTCAATAGTAGGAATATCCAGGCTGGTGGGGATCATATACTCTCCCAGGGTCCCGGTCTTCACGTAACCGCCCTCCTCTTTTATCTCCTCCTCCAGAGCATATCCCAACCCTTGAACCACTCCTCCTTCAATCTGGGCCTCACAGTTAAGCGGATTGAGCGCTTTTCCCACGTCGGTAACCGCCACAATCCGCAGAACCTCAACTCTCCCGGTCTCGGTATCAACTTCCACCTCCGCCATCTGGGTCGCCCAGCAGTAGGTAGCGTAGGCATCACCCTGACCGGTCTCCGGATCGACATCCTGGGTGGTGTTGTTGTACCACTCCGTCACTACCGCCGGTACTCCCCGGGCATAGGCCCGGCCGGCTAATTTTTTAAAGGAGATCGACTTTTCCGGGGCAGAACGGGAGAAGACCATCCCCTCCCGAAAGACCAGATCGCTCGCCCCCAATATATCCTCGGCTACCCCGTTAAGGATTTTTTTCAGGGAACGGGAAGTCTTGATAAAAGCGTTGCCTCCCACGAAGGTCAACCGGCTGGCGGAGGTGGGACCGGAGTCGGGGGTTACGTCGGTATCGGCGGTGATCAGTTTAATCGCGCTGTAATCCACCCCCAGTTCTTCGGCGATGATCTGGCAGAAGACAGTATCCGACCCCTGGCCGTAGTCCACCTCGCCGCTCCGGGCGATAATCGAGCCATCCTGGCTAATTTCCAGCGTAGCCGAAGCAATATCGGTCCGGGAGAAGCCATAGCCCAGGCCGTAAAACATACTTCCATATCCAATGCCTCTCTTTTTCATCTCAGCCCCTCACAATGAGTTTTTAAGGTCGGGTCGTTCATAACTACTTCCCTCATCTTTTTAAGAGTCGCTTTGATCCCGCAATCCTCTTTCATCACCTGTCCGGTTCCGGTGTCAAGACCGACATCAAGCGCGTTCATAATTCGGAATTTCAAGGGATGAATTCCACATTTCAAGGCCAGTTCATCCATCATGGCTTCATGAACCACCGATGCCTGCAGCACCCCGAAACCCCGATACGCGCTTTTGATGATATTATTGGTATAGGTGGTATAGATATCGACTTTGACAGCGGGGATATAGTAAGGTCCGCAGAGATAGATGCCGCATTTTTTGACCACAAACGGTCCCAGGCCGGCGTAGGCCCCGGTATCCCCGTAAACCTTCCCCTCCATAGCGCAGAGTTTCCCGTCTTTGGTCACGCCCCACCGGCTCCAGATCTCGATGGCGTGACGTTTGGTCTGGGTGGTCAATGACTCCTCCCGGGTAAATACCAGGCGGACCGGGCGGCCGGTCGCCTGGGCCAGCAGGGCGACATGAACCTGCACGCTGACATCGTCCTTCCCGCCGAAAGCGCCCCCGACCGTGGCCCGGATGACCCGGACCCTATTCTGAGGCAGCCCGCAGACCGCCGCCACCTGCGCCCGGTCCCGAAACGGCCCCTGAGAAACCGTCTGAAGAATCAGGTTGCCCTGCTTATCCATCCGGGCAATCCCTGATTCCGTCTCCAGGTAAGTATGATCCTGAACCTGAGTCTGGAAGGTATCCTCCAGGATAATATCCGCTTGCTGGAAGCCTTCAGCCACATCCCCCTTGCGGATTTTAACATATTGAAAGAGGTTGCCTTCGGGGTGGAGGGCGGGGGCGCCTTCCGCCAGAGCCTCATGAGGATTGGTTACCACCGGAAGGGCGCGATATTTGACCCGGATCGCCTTAACCGCGTCCCGGGCCAGTTCGGGGGACTCCGCCGCCACCGCCGCGACCGGGTCGGCTATCGAGATAACCTTATCTTCCGCCAGTACCTTCTGATCCGGGAAGGCGATCCCGTACCGGTTTATTCCCGGGATATCCCGGGCGGTCAGAACACAGGCCACCCCCTCCATCGCTTCGGCCGCGCTGATATCAATCTCTTCAATCACCGCGTGAGGAACCCCGGCCCGGAGGATCTTCCCGTAAAGCATATGGGGGAAGGAGATATCCCCGGCATAGACCGCCCGCCCCAGCACTTTGTCCAGAGCATCCACCCGGGGCAGCGGTCTTCCTATACACTGAAATTTTGGTTCATTCATATTGATTCCTTTTTTACCGCGTTTAAATTCGGTTCTCAGTCATTTTTGATTCATTCCCGGGTCAATCAGCCTTCAATCATCCTGAGGCTCCGGTCCATCTCGTTGAGGATCTCACATCCCTCTTCCGTCACCGCAATGTCCATCTCGGTCTGAAAAGAGCCGTATTCGGTATTAATCCCCGGCTCGATGGTGAATACCATGCCGGCCCGAATCACGGTCTGATCATAGGAGGCGATATGAGGGGGTTCTGTCAAACAGGAACCCCAGCCCAGGCCATGTCCGATCCGTCCCCCGCCCCAGTTAATCTCTCCGTAGTCATAGCCTCTTTTCTTCCATTCGATATTATTTATTTCATCGAGTTCACAGGCCCGGATCCCCGGGCGAACTCTTTGTACCACGGCCCGGGTAATCTCTTCCATCAGCTCCTGCATCTTTCTCTGCCGGGAGGAAGGCTTTCCTACCGTTCCGGTACAACAGAAGTCACTGGCATATTCACGGTAGGTACAGCCGCCGTCAATCCAGACCAGATCGGACCGGCGGATTCTCCGGTCCGTGGGGCCACTGCTGTTGCCGTTATAATTCCCCGGTCCGCTACAGATAAATGACCAGGGCTCGGTTCCGCCCATTTCAACCAGCAGTCGGTGAAACCTTTCAATAATCTCCCTCTCGCTCATACCCGCCCTCAGAGAAGGAAAAAGCGCTTCATAGGCCCGGACAGTAATCCGGCAGGCCCGCCGATGACGCCTGATCTCTTCCGGGGATTTAATTACCCGGACCTCCCAGAGAAGATCGGCCGCGTCCATAAATTCAGTCTGATCCAGTCTTTTCCTGAGCCGGGAAAAATCACTAAATGGAATTCCCAGTCGCTGCTCGTAACCAAGTTCCGCCCCCACCCGTCCTTCTCCCATACCTTTCTCCCTCATCAGGTCGGCTACCAGCGCAACCGGAAGGCCGGTCAGGGTCTGATAGACCCTCACATCATCAAACCAGATCTCCCTGATCCGGTCCCGGACCACGAATTTCTGGACCACCGCC
Organism: uncultured bacterium; assembly: GCA_937885075.1. Lineage (GTDB taxonomy): Bacteria > Auribacterota > Erginobacteria > Erginobacterales > Erginobacteraceae > CAKZYZ01. The sequence goes on from CAKZYZ010000047.1 coordinate 11,366, forward strand.
ACCGGTTCTCCCCGCCGGGGGAGGAGCAGGATATGCGGGCGACTGAAGGAGAAGTCCCGTTGCCCGCCGCTAAAATAGGTATAGTTGCCACCTTCGGTGATAAATAAACCTACCAGATTGTCCCTCTCCATCAACTCCCGTGCTCGGGCGAACCGTTTTTCAAACTCTCCGGGCATAAAACGCATATATTCAGCAATACCCATAATAATTCCTGAACATAGCCCTCGCTTTGCTTGGGCAACTTTTCCTCTGAGGAAAGCAGGAAATCAGGAAAAATAAAATACTCTCTCCTCCTGCCTTCCTGCTTTCCTTAGGGGTTATTGAAATTCCGAAACAATAAGTTTGCCCTTAACATAGAACAATCAACTATCTTTATCAAGACCCAAGGATCAACTGGATATTAACTATATTATATAGTAATTCCCGCCACAAATATCACAGTATTATTTTAATACCTGATCCCTTTTTGAGCAAGATAGAGAAAATAATCCTTATTCCGGAAAAAATCAATACACTGTGTTATCGAAATAATAAAAAATAATATTATTTGACTATTTTTTTAATTATTGGTAATTTGACATCCTACTATTTAATATGGTATAGTTATTTGATGGCAATCTCATCAATCTAACATAATTGTAGCTATCCCGTATTTTGCGGGTCACCATATTATATGCTCTGAAAGATACAATGGCTATAAGTTAAAGCACAGCGTTAAGTTCCTTCTTCATAATCGCGCTAAAGTGTCTCTATATATGGCGCGCACAGTGGCTAAGCTCAGTTTATCGAGATAGTTCATGGGATAGGCGGAATGCATAAGAATATCATTTTAAATAATAATGCCCGTTTTTCCTTCCCCTCGGTTTGTCTGATCTGCCTGCTCATTCTTATCGGATCTCTCCCCGGCTGCGGCACCCGGGATGAGAAGGATATTGTTAACTATGTATCCGACCTGGGAAAGAAGGATTTTATCCTGAGAATGGGCGCCGCGAACTTTCTATCCCAGGAGGCGAAAGAGACAGATGTAATCGCTGTCCCCTACCTTGAAATAACTCTCCAGGATCCCCGAGATGAAATTCGGCGATACTCCGCCCAGGCGCTGGGCCGTATCCGGGACTATAGCTCTATCCCGGCTTTAATCGATGGGATCAATCAGGAGAACGACGAAGTCCGGTATGACTGTATCCTCGCCCTGGGAGGTTTTGAAGACCCCAGGGTCAATACCGCTATTCTTGGTACCGTGAATGATGATAGTTCTTATGTGCGTTGGGCTTCCCTGGAAACGCTGGGGAAGCTGAAAGTGCAGGAGGCCTATCCGCAGCTGGTCGCCGGACTGAAAGACAGCAACTCCTATGCTCGAAGCGCTGCCGCCAAGGCCCTGGGAAAGCTGGGGAATAAAGAAGCGATTCCGCATCTGCGGAGCAGCATCTATAACTCTAACCTCTGGGTCCGCAATGCCGCCGCGATGGCGCTATCAAGACTGGGGGATAAAGAGGGGGTCCCCATCTTGATAATGAATCTGGGATCAACGGCACGCGATAAGAAGGGATCTGTCCAAGATCAAGCGGCGGATTTTCTCCGGGAAATTTCCGGGGAGAATTTTGGTTTTAATGGTTCTGATCCTCCTTCGAAGCAGAAAGCAGCCATCAAGCGATGGGAGAAGTGGTGGGAGAGAGAAAAATGATCGAGCCAGGCAAAAAAATCGAGGAGATCCCGGAATTCGCGCCGGTGCTGAAGATTATCGATAGCCCGATCAAAGCGAATATCGTCGCCTTCTGCCAGGATAATCCTACCGCTGATGAGGATCCGGCCGGGATAGCTCAGCAGATTGGTGATGAGCGGGTCAAGCTGATCTCGGATAATATGGTCGAAATGGAGAAGGCCGGGCTCTTTGGAGTAAGAGTAGACGGAGTAATGAGGACGAACTATTATCATTTTACTCCTGATGGACAGATGAAAGAAGCGCTCGATCTTATGTTCAAGAAAGCCGGTACCAGGAATTACTGGAGCGAATTAAACGAATATCTGCAAAATATAGAGTCCGAAAAAAAACGGGGACGGCGGGGGGTACTCATAGCGATTATGATTGTGGTCCTGGCCGGCCTGGCGGTAGCCGGATATTTCATCGTCAAGCAGTTAAATGAACAGTCACGGGAGCGCCAACTGGAAGCCCTGAGTCAGGGGTCCGGGGTGCGGAAAAGTAGATATCCTAACGGCAAGATTAAGAGTGAGATCACCTATTCCCACGGAGATCGTCATGGCCCCTTTACCACCTGGTTTGAGAACGGCAAGAAGATGGCTACAGGTACTTATAGGAATAACCTCCCCCACGGCGAGTGGACATTCTGGGATCAGACGGGGAAAGAGATCAGGGTTGTGACCTATAATGAGGGGCGCGCTGTTCTAAAGTAATAATATCTGATTTTTTTCTTTTCCTGCCCCTAAAACTATTCTCTATTCCCTAATCCCCATTTCCCAAACTCATGAAACCAATTAGCTACTACAGTACCAACCGCTATCTCAAAGATAGTGATCTCAAACCCTTTCAGGAGAAGGTTAGCTTCAAGGAAGCGTTGATTATGGGGCAGGCGCCGGATGCGGGTCTCTTCATGCCGGACCGTATCCCTTCGATCCCGATAGAAGAGATTGCCGATTTTAAAGATAAACCCTACTGGGAGGCCGCGCTGGCAGTGGGGAGGCGGTTCTGGGCGGATGCTATCCCGGGAGATGACCTGGAAGATATTTTCCGGGATGCCTATAACTTTGAGATCCCGATTGAGAACGTGTACGGCCGTAAGTATGTAATGCGTCTGGACCGGGGACCAACCGCTTCATTCAAAGATTTTGCCGCCCGCCTGATGTCCCGCTTAATGAGTTATCTGCGCGGGGAGGATGATCATCTTACCGTTCTGGTCGCGACTTCCGGTGATACCGGCAGCGCTATCGGAAATGCCTTTAGAGGGGTGGAGGGCATTGATGTTCATATCCTCTATCCGGCACAGGAGGTAAGCCCCCGGCAGAAGAAACAACTCGATACTATCGGAGATAATGTCCGGGCGTTTATGGTGGATGGGAAGTTTGATGACTGTCAGAAGATGGTCAAACAGGCCTTCCTCGATCCGGAACTGGCCGGACTGAACCTCACCTCCGCTAACTCCATCAATATCGGCCGGATCCTTCCTCAATCAATCTATTATATCTGGGGATATGCCCAGCTTGCGTCGGCGGGGGAGGAGGTGGTGATCTGTGTTCCATCCGGTAATTTTGGCAACGCCTTTGGATGCGAACTGGCCTGGAGGATGGGTCTCCCGATTCACCGGCTTATAATGCCGACCAATGAGAACAACGAATTCCCCCGTTTCCTGGATTCCGGTTCTTATCAAAAGGTTGATCCGTCCCGCCACTGCCTATCTAACGCCATGAACGTAGGCCACCCCAGTAATCTGGCCCGCTTCTTCGATATCTATGGCGGGAATATCGACAAGGAAGGGGATATCCATGGACGCCCTGATCTGGATCGGATGAGAGAACGGATATTTTCGGTAAGTGTGAGCGATGAAGAGACCCGGGAGACTATCCGGTCGGCCTATCGGAAATACGGATTACTATTGGAGCCGCATGGAGCGGTCGGGTGGAATGGTCTGGAGAGATACCTGGAGACTGAAGGCGACTTCCCTCTCTGCCTCTCGATCGAGACCGCCCATCCCGCTAAGTTCCCCGATGAGATTGAAGAACTCCTCGGAATTCACCCCCCGATCCCCCCCAGTCTCCGCGGGTTGGAAGAGAAGACCGGTGACCCGATCCCGATCCCGAATGATTATCAAGTCTTCAAAGATCTCCTGCTATCCTTTGCATAACCACTGCTCCGGAATTTCCTGACTGGAGCCGGATCTTCGACAATAAATCTGCCACAAAGGCACCAAGACACTAAGAAAATCAGAAGAACAAGGAAAATGTAATTATTACTCCTTCAATTCTTTTCTTTGTGTCTTAGTTTCTTGGTGGCAAAATAATTGCGAAGCTAAGTTCTGTTAAACTCCGGATAGAATTTAGTGATGCAGTCGGGGCAGATTCCATGGGTGAACTCGACCGGGGAATGATCCTGGAGGAAATTACTTATCTCATGCCATTCTCCCGCTTCGTCACGGATCTTCTTGCAATGCGAACAGATCGGCAGCATCCCCTCCAGGGTCTTAATCCGGGCTACCGCGTCCTGAAGGTCTTTAATCAGCCTCTCCCTCTCCACTTCCACCGCGTGCTTATAGATCGCTATTTCGATATTGGTCTGAAGCTCCCTCTCCCGGAACGGCTTCAATATATACCCGAAGGGGGTGGTCAATTTGGCCCGTTGGAGGGTTTTATTGTCCGCGTAAGCGGTAAGATAGACAATGGGAATATCCGAATGCTCACGGATTAAACCGGCAGCGGCTATACCATCCATATCACCCTGAAGGACAATATCCATTAAGACCACCGCCGGCTTGTACCGGGCCGCCTCCTCCACGGCATCCCGGCCGCTATGAGCGATAGCGACTACATCATATCCCAGCCGGATCAATGTCTCCTCGATATCCCGGGCGACAAGTCCTTCATCTTCTACGATCAGTATTTTTGTTTTCACCATATTTTTTACTCCGTAAAAAATATTATTAAATATTTCTAACGTAAGGGGTCAGTGAACCCTGCTCTCTTAATAATTCTTCACAATTTACCTGGATCTCTTTGACCCTGTAGCCGCGGTCGCTGACCGCGGACCCGATGACTGCCGGCAATACCGCGGTCACCGACCACGGCTACAGCGTCAAGCCATGATCACTCGTTGATGGAGTTCACTGAAACCTTACCTTTTAATATACTCCGATTTATTCAGATAATCAAGTGAGCTGACGGCAATCTTCTCAAAAAAAGCGAGATAGTTGTTCTTCAAAACTAATTTAGCCCCGCCGGCGGCGGGGCTGAATTAAGGAGCTTCTCGATCCGATCCCTCTCCGGGAGATCGGGATCGAGTTCCAGGGCGCGTCGGAGAAACTGCGCGCCTGTCCGGGGATCGTTATTGATAAGGAAATAGATCAAACCGACCTTGAGCTGGGCCGCGGCGTTCTCCGGTTCCTGTCTGACCACTGATAAGAAAGCGTCCCGGGCGTTATCCCAGTTTTTCAGCTTGCTCTCCACCACGCCCAGATTGAAGAAGGCCCGGCTATAAACGGAATCGAGCGCGATGGATCTCTGAAAGGCCGCCCGGGCGGCGGAGAGATCCCCCTTTTGAAAGAGAGCGTTTCCCAGATTATAATGGGCCTGGGCCAGCTCCGGGTTCAGGGCGATCGCCCGCTGAAATGACCGGATTGCTTCATCCACCCGGCCTCGATCGAGCCGGCTCAATCCGATATTATTCAGATAGACCGGATTCTCCTCCCCTTCTTTCAATACCTGGTTATATAGAGTTTCTGCCAGTTCCGGTCTTCCCATCTCCCGGTAGAGATTGGCCAGGTTGTTCCGGGCGGCCGCTAAACCTGGATTCAATTCGATCGCCCGGCGATATTCCGCCTCCGCTCCCGGAAGCCTCGCCCGGAGGCGGAGGATATCCCCCAGGGTATTGTGTCCTTCCGGATAGCCGGGTTTTATCTCAAGCGCTCTCCGGCAGATCTCTTCCGCTTGGGAGAGGTCGTCCAAATTCTTGTAGCTGATCGCCAGATTCACCATCGCCTCCGGATAGTCAGGAAAAACTTCGATAGCCCGGCTCAGGGTACGCCTTGCTTTTTCGTATTGTTTATCCTGATTAAAGAGGTAGCCCAGGTTATTGTGGGGGCGCGCTTTACCGGGGGATTTCTCCACCGTATCGGTCCAGAGCGCAATCTCATCCATCCAGATTCGGTTCCGGGCGAATGTCATACTGCCCAGAAGAACGATGATCAGACCGAATAATATCCGCGGTCTCCGGGAAGAAAAGTCCAGTTGAGCGACAGCAAATGCCAATCCCAGCAGCGGCAGGTAGAGTCGGTGCTCGAAGATAAGATCCCGGATTGGGATGAGACTGGATTCAGGGAGGAGGGCCAGAAAGAAGAAGAATATGCCGAACGCCGCGACGGATTTTCCGGATCGAAGAAGCAGAGCCGCTACGAGCAGTATGGAAATTATCAGAATAGACGAGAAGATAATCTCCGGATCGAAGAAGGAGGTAAAGACCGGGAAATCGTAGTCCAGGTTCTGATTGATCGGGAGCAGGCTCAGCCGGAGATAGGTTGTGAATACCCGGATCTGGGTCAGCCCGTAGGTCAGACGGTCGGGAGCCTCAACTCCTCCCGCGAACTTATCGAACCCGGCTGAAACTCCTCCTCCCAGCTGGCCGCTGTCGTTATATTTCGGATTGCCGGAATCCAGCAATACCGTCAGAGGGATAATCAGAAGAAGGACCAGGAAGATGGACCATCTTAATTTATGACGTCGCGATCTGTTTCCGCCAAAGACCAGATCCCAGAGGATGATCGCCAGGGGAAAAGTGACACTCATCTCCTTGCAGCCCATCGCGGCTAAGCCTGCGAGCCAGGCAAGAGAATAATATAATTTTGGTCGTTCCCTTCCCGCCCTGATATAAAGGAATAGTCCGGCCAGGTAGAATGTCGCGGCGAGAGACGCGGCCCGCTGGGCTATATAGCTGACCGCCTGAGTCTGGATCGGATGGAGAGCGAAGACCAAGGCTCCGGCCAGAGCGGACCAATATCCACCTCCTCCTCCATTAGGCTGGAGTTTTTTTATTGAATAGAGAATTACGCCATAGACCAGTAATGAGTTGATAATGTGAATAATCAGATTTATCAGGTGATACCCGAATGGTTCAATCCCCCCGGTCTGATAATTCAGGTAAAATGAGAGGGTGACAATAAAGCGGGTGGGCCAGTATCGCCATAGTTCGGGGAGGGAATCGGATCCGCTTCTCAAGACCGGATTCATCAGAATTGAAGAACGGTCATCAAAATGGAAAGACGAGAATAGAGTCTGCCCGTATACCGTGGATATCAGAAGAACCAGGATACCGAGGCTGAAAAAATGGGTGTTATTTTTCAAGGTAGCTTTTTGGGGTTGACCATTCCCCGATCTTTGAGTAGCTTAAAATGGTATTGTATGAAGAGCATATTACTGTATGATGATTATTATTCAGCCCCGGGATAGTAATTATGTCCCCATAGATACTATTATTTTGACTTCATATCTGAGAAGAGATAAAAGCCAGCCATTAAGCCTGTTCCTATAATAGACTTTAGCAGGGAGAATAGACCAGCCAAAATAATTTAATGAAGATCGGGATCGATATCCAATGCTTGACCCGTCCTCTTACCGGTGTCGGTTACTACACCCTGGGCATTCTAAAGGGACTGGCCTCCCTCCCCATCTCCGACCAAATTTTTCCTTTCTATTTCAGCAGTCGGGGGAATGTTGAACTTCCGGCCCGGGTCTACAAGAAGATGGCGCCGATAGGGAAGAAGATCCCGGGAAGAATCTTGAGTCTGGGGTGGAAACGACTGGGGTTTCCCCCGGTTAACTGGCTGATCCGGGGGATGGATCTTTATCATTTTCCCGATTTCATCGCCCGACCGGTCAGGAGAAAACCGGTAGTTACCACTATCTACGACCTCTCATTCAAGCGTTACCCGGAGTTTACCGAGCCGAAGAATCTGAAATATCTGGAGACATCTATTCCCGGCAGCATCGAACGATCGGACCGGATTATTGTTATCTCTGAATTTACCAGGGATGAGTTGACTTCACTCTACCCGGTCTCCGACAATAAGATTTCCGTCATCCACGGTGGTGTCGATGATATCTTCCATGAACAGCTGACCGAAGATGATCTGATGCGGGTACGCTTCCGTTTCAATCTCCCCGAAAAATATATTCTTACCGTCGGCACCTGGGAACCCCGAAAGAACCTGGTAAGGCTGCTCCAGGCCTGGCGGAAACTTCGCATGGCCGGTAAATTAGGAGGATATAAACTTGTGATGGTTGGTATGAAGGGATGGCTCTGCGGGGAGATTGAGCAGAAGTTCCGCAATCAGGCCGGGCAGCGCGGCGTGATGTCAATCGGTTACGCCCCCCGGACCGCCATGGCGGCAATCTACCGGGGCGCCTCCGCATTTATCTACCCCTCCATCTATGAAGGTTTGGGGTTGCCTCCGCTGGAAGCCATGGCCTGCGGAGTGCCGGTCGCCGCGGCCCGCGCCGGCGCGATCCCGGAAGTTCTCGGCGAGGCCGCGCTATACTTCGACCCATCCGATCCCCGGGAGATCGCCGAGGCCATGGAAGCGGTTATCACCCGGGAAGAACTGTCCGCCCGATTGCGACAAAAAGGGGAAGACCAGATCAAAGACTTCACCTGGGAGAAGGCCGCGGAAAAGACCATCCAGGTCTACCGAAATGCCTGCGGTGTGGGTGAAGTCCTGGGGTGATATTTTTACCACGAAGATCACGAAGGCCACGAAGAGTACATTGTTTTAGTTCTTCGTGTACTCCGTAAACTTCGTGGTTTTTAATATGTTAATATATTTTCAAAACTAAAATTTTTCGGAGAAAAATTTTATGAGAATTGGAATTGATGCCCGCTGGATCTATCCGGAGATATCCGGGATAGGCCGGGTGACCGAAAAATTGATCCATCACCTGGGGGAGATTGACAGCGAGAATAACTATCTCCTCTACTTCAACGACCCGGATCAGATGGCCCGGTATGGTTCGCGCTGGAGTCAGTTTCCTAATTTAAAATCGGTCCTGATCCCCTGGGGAATATTTTCTCCGGGGAACCAGCTGGGGATGCGGTCTTTTCTCCGAAAGGAGGGAATTGATCTATTCCACTCCACCAATTACATGCTCCCACTCTTTTTGCGGAAGATCGCCGTGGTCTCGACTATCCATGATCTTATCCCGATCAAGTTCCCTCACTTTACCCCCCGGGCCAAGAAGACCCGTTTCAACCGGCTCTTCCGCCAACTGCTGATCCAATGCGCCCGGAGGTCGGATCGAGTAATTACCGTCTCCCAACATACCCGGGATGATTTAATCACCGACCTGGGGTTGCCCGAGAAGAAGATAACCGTTGTCTACAACGGGATTGACAGCAAATATTATCCCCGTGATCTGACCCGGGCCGATCCGCCTGATCCATTCATCTTATACGTGGGAAGGTTTGATCCTTACAAGAATGTAGTCGGGCTGATAAGATCGTTTAACCTATTCTGCCGGAACCGGGACGATAACCCCCGGCTGATCCTGGCCGGGCATCTCGACCCCCGCTACCCGGAGGCGAATGATATTGTTAAAGAACTGGGGCTTGAATCACGGGTCACTTTCCTTAATGGGGCCGCGGAAGAGGAACTGATCCAATTATATAGCGATGCCCGGATACTGATTCTCCCATCCTTATACGAGGGTTTCGGCTTGCCTCCGCTGGAGGCGATGGCCTGCGGGACCCCGGTTATTGTCAGTGACCGGGGGAGTCTGCCGGAGATAGTGGGTGACGCGGGGTTGATAATCGACCCGGACCGGGAAGATAGTATCGCCGGAGCGATCGAAAGGCTATGGGACTCCGAAACTCTCCGCTCGGAATTCCGGGAGAAAGGCCTGCGGAGGGCAAAAAATTTCTCCTGGGAAGAGACAGCGCGGGGGACGCTGCGGGTTTATGAGGAATTGATGGGGATTAAAGAATGAACATCGAACTTCGAACGTCGAACATCGAACTTCGAACGTCGCGGCAATTGGCAGAAGCCGAACGCTCAACTTTCAACGCTCAACGCTCAACGCTCAACTTTCAAAAAAGGGGCCGAGGCAAGGTATCTCACATAAATGTTCGATATCTCCGCTCTGCTCCGAGGGGAACAATTAGTGTAAATTAGTGTAATTAGTGGACAGCAAAGGGGCCGAGGTAGAGGGGGAAGAAAGTTGACGGTTGACAGTTGACGGAGGAAAAAGAACTCAGTTGGCATCAGTTTCCCCAGTTCCCAAATTCGTGTAATTCGCGAACCCCGCAAAATGATCGGAATTTATCCCGCCAACGGCGGGGATCATCGCGGGGTAAAATTCGTAGTTCATTAAAGGGGCCGGGGTAGGGGGGGGAGAGAGTTGACGGTTGACGGTTGTCAGTTGACGGAGGAAAAAACAACTCTGTCGGCATCTGTTTTTTCTGTTCCCAAATCCGTGTAATTCGTAGTCCATTAAAGGGGCCGAGGTAGGGGGAACAATCAGTGTAAATCCGTGAAATCCGTGGACTGAAAAGGGGGGGAGGTTGGGGGAGAAGAGAGAATGAATATTCAACTTCCAATATCGAAAAAAGCTAAACCTTCAACGTTCAACGTTCAACGTTCAACGCTCAAAGTTGCTCTTGTCCATGACTGGCTGAATGGGATGCGGGGGGGAGAGAAGGTACTGGAGGCACTCTGCGAGCTTTACCCGGAGGCGGAGATATTTACTCTGCTCCTGGAACGGGATAAGATCTCTCCCCGGATCGGAGAGATGACGATCCACAGTTCATTCATTCAGCATCTCCCCTTCGCTTTGAAGCACTACCGGAATTATCTCCCCTTATTTCCCCGGGCCATAGAACAGTTCGATCTGACCGGTTTCGATCTGGTCATCAGCACCAGTCACGCGGTCGCTAAAGGATGCAAGCCTCCGCCAAACGCGGTGAATGTCTGCTACTGTTTTACGCCGATGCGGTATATCTGGTTTCTCTACCGGGAGTATTTCGGAGATAATATCTTTAAGAATCTGCTCCTCAACCCCTGTTTTTCCTACCTGCGGAGGTGGGATGTCCGATCATCCCATCGGGTGGGAAAATTTCTGGCGATCTCAAATGTTGTTGCCGAAAGAATCAAGCAGATCTATAATAGGGAAGCTGAGATAATATATCCTCCGGTCGATACCGAATTCTTTCGGCCCGGGGGGGAGATCGGTGATTACTTCCTGATCGTCTCCGCGCTGGTTCCATATAAGAAACTGGATCTGGCGATTGGAGCGTTCGGCAAACTTGGTCTGACGTTGCGGGTGGTCGGTTCAGGACCGTTAGCCGCCAGGCTTAAAGAAGATGCCGCGCCGAATATTCATTTTACCGGATGGCAGAGTGATGATGATCTCCGCCGACAGTACCGGGGTTGCCGGGCACTGATATTTCCCGGCGTGGAAGATTTCGGGATCGTGCCCCTGGAGGCGCAGTCCTGCGGCCGTCCCGTAATCGGACTGGGGGAAGGCGGCCTGACCGAGACCACCATCCCCTTATCGAAGGGCGGAGAGGAATCCCCAACCGGGATATTTTTCTCAAAGCAGACCGAAGAATCACTGATCGAAGGAGTAAAGCGGTTCATAAAAAACGAATCAAAATTCAATCCAGCCGACATCCGGGCTCACGCGAAAAAGTTCAACCGAAATATCTTTAAAGAGAAATTTGCCTCTAAAATTAACCAGATCCTGATAGATCAAAATTCATAACTATTTTTTTGAGAAACAAAAAAATATGTCGCAGATAAGACGGTATACAATAATCTTCACCTTGATCTCCATGATATCCGACGCGGCGGTTATCTTCGGGAGCATGCTGCTCGCGTTCTGGGTCAGCTTCTATCCTCCCCTGATCTGGATTTTTCCGGTCTCCAAGGGGATCCCTCCCCTCTCCGAGTACCTGGAGGCATTCCCGGCTATCCTGGTGGTCTTCCTGATCGTCTTCAAGGCTTTTCATCTCTATAAGCGCAAGACATACTTCTCCTCGACCTGGCATTTCTTCACCTTCACCCAGGCCATAACGGTAGCCCTCTTCAGCCTGATGGCTCTGACATTCCTCTACCGGGAGGATTTCACCTATTCTCGCCGGCTGCTGGCCTGGGGATGGGTCTTAACCATTATACTGATCACTCTCTCCCGAAGACTGATCGACCGGTTAGAGATTAATACCTGGAGGAAGAATAAGGAACCCCGCAGAATTCTCCTGCTGGGGATGGGTGAGATCGCCCAGCGTCTTATTCGGAATTTCTCCGATAACCCCCGCTGGGGAGGGGATGTGGTCGGGGTCCTGCAGTTTAACGGGGGCCAGCTCTCCCCCGACTTCAATGATCTTCCGGTCTCGGGGATGGTCGATGATTTCGAGGACTTGATCCGCGCGAACCCTATTGATGAGGTCATCATCACCCGCCTTGACCTCCCCCACCAGCGGATTATGGAGATAATTCTCATCTGCGAAAAGAGCCTGATAGAAGTAAAACTGGTCCCCGATGTACTATCCATTATGACCAGCCAGGTTGAAGTGGTAAATCTGGATGGGATCCCTCTGCTGGGTTTAAGAGCTTTGCCGCTCTATTCAGTCTGGAACCGGTTCGTAAAGAGAAATCTCGACCTTCTGGGCGCGGCGGTGGGTCTGGTTATCGGGTTGCCGATATTGCTGATCTGCGCGGTCGCGATAAAAATAACATCGAGAGGGCCGATATTCTACCGGCAGGAGAGAATAGGGGAGAATGGCGAGAAGATAATCATCTGCAAATTAAGAACCATGCCGGTTGACGCCGAAGATAAGACCGGGCCGGTGCTGCCCACATGTGATGATCCCCGGGCGACTCCGCTGGGAAGGTTTCTCCGGCAGTTCAGCCTGGATGAACTCCCCCAGCTCTGGAATGTTATCAAGGGTGATATGAGCCTGGTCGGGCCGCGGCCGGAGCGGCCGATATTTGTGGAGCAGTTTAAGGAATACATCCCCCGCTATATGTCCCGCCATCTGGTCAAATCCGGCCTGACCGGCTGGGCTCAGGTAAACGGTCTCCGGGGAGATACCTCGATTAAGATGAGGATTAAGTACGACATGTACTATCTGGAAAACTGGTCCCTATTTTTTGATATTAAGATCATCCTCCTGACCCTCTTCTCCCGCAAGGTCCACCAGATCAGCCACCGGATCCTCCCCCTGGAATAATTCGATTTACACGTAAATCGAATTAGGGCGTGATCACAATCTGGGAGCCGAGGATCAGGAAATCAAAGACCTCTTCCTCCTGCGGGTGGAGTATTCTCACGCAGCCGAATGACGCTTCCGTTCCGATCTCCGCCTCCTTACTGGTCCCATGAATCCCGTAAGCCCCGGGCGGGGGAATGAATTCGATCCAGCGTGTCCCGAGGGGATACTCCGGGTTGTCCGCCCGGATGATGGTGCGGTTATAGGGGTCGGTCCAGGGGGGATTCTTCAGCTTTCTCAGCACCGTGAACTCACCTTCCGGCGTACTGTTCTTTGCCCCCAGCGTAACCGGGTAAGAACGGATAAAGGTATCACCCAGATAGAGGGATAGTTTCATATCGCTCTTATCGACCACCACCCGGAATGGTCCCTCGATCACGGTCAGGGTCTGGCCGATCCGGATCATATCGGGGTTCTTGAGCCCGTTTAACCGCTCTAAAAGTCCGGTCCCCACATTGTGACGTCCGGCGATACCGCTTAAAGTGTCTCCTTTGACAACCTTATAATCAGTCCCCAGGTCCTTGATCTCTTCCCAGCTTAAATCTATCAGTTCCACTGCCGGTGTCTCCTCCACATCAACAATTTCTTCCTCTCCTCCGGTCTCGATGATTATAACCTCTTCTTCACCCACAAGTTCCAGCGGTTCCTCCGGCGGGGGCGGGGGCGGCATCGGAGGTCTCTGACTGGCACAACCGGCTATCAGCAATACAGAAGCACTTAAACCAATAAATAATCTCATCTTCATTATGACCTCCTTTTTAAGTTGGTGCCAGCGGCGCCAACTTAAACGTTAAAAATAACTGACGTTGAAAAATAAGAACGCTTCGCAACTGTGGGAGGGGCTTCCAACCGCGATTTTCGGGGCTGGAAGACCCTCCCGCAGACAGTTTATTGCAGCGAGGTATTGCCCCTCGTAGCGGCAGCCTTCAGGCTGCCACTAGTGGCGACCTGAAGGTCGCCGCTACGAGTGTCATTAATATCCCGAAGCAATAAATTAGAATTAATAGCATATCATACGATGTTGTTACAATGCTTGCAAATTATTATTTTTTCGCAGAAAAAATAATATTTCGCTTCTCCGATAAATCCTGGAAAAATTTGGATCCCAGGATCTCCTCTGCCGCCCGGGCGATCTCCATCGTTCGAGATTTCAGGCGGCACTCGAACGGATCAGGTCCGAAGAGAGAACCGGTGGCCTGATAGTTGGTGGCGAAACATCCCCCCATACAGGTATCACCCCAGCGGCAATCAAGGCAGGTCTGCCGGTCGACCGGGACCATACCGCAGAGCGATAACCGGTTATAAATCTCGGTGATCCCCTCATCCAGCGTCCCGAGGGGATAGACCCCTTCCAGATTATCGACACCCAGCATCTTGGAGCAGGGAAAGATCGTCCCCCGGGCGGTCACCGTGATGGAATGGCGGCCCGCGCGGCATCCCCAGAAATTTTCCTTTCCTCCCAGCATGGCGACATTCTCCTCCAGGGTATTGACCCGGAAATGACGACCCTGATCAAGTTCGGATTTCAGCCACCCGATAACCCTGATCATCTGGTCTCGATAGATGTCCAGTCCCCGGTCACTCCACTTCAGTCCGGTGGCTGGTCCAATCAGGAACTGATTGATACCCAATCCGGCCAGATGAAGCAGATTGTCGTAGATTCGATCTACCGTGTCAGGATGAACGGTCATCCGGGCGCCCAGCCAGGGCTGATATTTTTTCATGATCGGCAGGTCATTAACAATCCGGAGGTATGAGCTTTTTAGATCGGAAGAG
>CAKZYZ010000048.1 GCA_937885075.1 uncultured bacterium
TCATAGTATGCCTGTCTCAATTCTAACGTGTTCACACAGATATCATCGTTTACTAGTCTTCCCACGTATCCTATTTTTTTTTGTTTTTTGTTTTGTTTTTTTATTATTTTTTCTGTTTTTTTTTTTTTAATGATACGGCGACCACCGAGATCTACACTCTTTCCCTACACGACGCTCTTCCGATCTACTGAGAAACCTTCTCTTGCAGACGAGAAATAATCGCGCCGCTAACTGTGAAGAGCGGCTATAACGGATTGAATCCAGCAATAATTTTGAATGTCTCAGCTTCGAGGCCAACTTCACTCCTGATCTCTCCCGCAAGGACTTAGCCCGCGCTTTGCTCGGGCAACTTTACCTCTAAGGAAAGCAGGGAATCAGGAGGACTTAAAGTAATCCCCCTCCTGCCTTCCTGCTTTCCTTAGGGGTTATTGAAATTTCTGAAGTAGCAAGATACCTGCTTAACAACCATATCATCAGTTTAGTGGCGGAATAATAGCATAGGTCTCCACCTGTCCAAAACGGATTTTTCCAGGAGAATTTATCTTGTTGCCAAAGATAGGGGAAAGTATCATGCTTAT
This sequence comes from uncultured bacterium, assembly GCA_937885075.1. Taxonomy (GTDB): domain Bacteria; phylum Auribacterota; class Erginobacteria; order Erginobacterales; family Erginobacteraceae; genus CAKZYZ01. The sequence continues at coordinate 579 of CAKZYZ010000048.1, forward strand.
TATCTACGATCTAGCGAATAATCACATCCTGGATCACAGCCCGGATGGATTAAAGAACACTATAGAGGTCTGCCGGCGGAATGGGATCGATTCAAAAAATCGCTGCCGGACCCGTCTCAACATCATCCGTTGCGAGTCTTTGCGGGATGCCCTGATCACCATCCTGGAGAAGAGATCGGGAGATATTCCGGAATAAAGACATCAGCTAATAGACAGAGACAAAACCACCTATTCAAATGATTTACCAGAATGCTATGCATCTTGTCAAATGATTTGCCAGAATGTATGTTTCGGGGACATTATTTGATCCGATTCCAACGCTAATCGGGGCAGGGAGATGGATAAAGCTAATCTCCGAAGAAAATAACTCATCCTGGCCTTATTGGTTGCCGTCGAATAGGCCCCCCCTGCCTTTAAATTCGCGCAATTTCTCCGCCCCGAAGTTTTAATCGGGGGCGAAATTCGTAGTTCATTAAAGGGTCCGAGGCAGGGGGATAAACAATCATCATCAGATGGATTTTAATAGTAAGTCTGTAAATAAACCAATTAACGTAGAATAATTTCTTCTCTCACATCCAATCATATTCAATCGTCTGGTCTCCCCCGATGTATTTTGCGGGGTTAAAAAGCCACCATCCCGAGGCGAAACAATCAGAGTAATCTGTGAAATCCGTGGACAAAAAAGAGTCCGAGGTAGAGGGAATTAAAGGCTGATCGTCCGATTCTCCTGAGCCGATATTACCGCGGCGAAACTGGCCCTGGTCGCGTTGATCAATTCTTCAAATGGGATTAACGGCTCACCGCCTTGCTCAACCAGGTCGATAAAGGTAGAAATCTCCGTCTTATGCCCTTTATCCTGACGGGAGGTCTTGAAAGTACGAAACCCCTTGAAACCATATCCCCGGGTCACCCGAAAATTCTCCATCTTCAGGACCCGGCCATCGGAGAAGACTTCCAGCATCTCCTTGGGGTAGCTTTTAGGGCCATTGGCGAAGTAGTTGACCGTCCCGATCGAACCATCGGCAAATCCCAGGATTATCGCGGTCTTGTCACCCCTGACCGCGGATCCTTCCCCTACCATAACCGCCGAGACCGTCCGAACCGGACTGCCGGCCAGATAAGCGAGAAGATCAATAAAATGACACCCCTCGCCGATAATCCTCCCCCCTCCCCTTTCCGGGTCCTGGGTCCAGTGCTCTGGAGGGATAATGCCCGCGTTGATTGTCATGTTCATGCAGAGAGGACCGGAGCGGCTTTTGAGGAGATCACGCATCTTTGCGGTATGCGGACTGAAGCGTCTGTTGAAACCAACGGATAGGGAGTGGGGAGTAGGGAGTGGGGAGTGGTTGCCTTTCGCCTGGTTCTTCGGCTCTGTAGCCGCGGTCGTTGACCGCGGGGGCATGGGTTGGTAAACCGAGATGATCTCATCAAGTTCTTTCTCATTCATGGCCAGAGGTTTTTCTACGAAGGTGTGCTTTCCGGCCTGGAGGGATTCAATGACGAAGCGGGCATGGAGGTGATGACCAACGGTGATGAAGACTGCGTTGACTTCCGGATCATCCAGGATCATCCGGTAGTCAGTGATCGCCTGCTCTCCCCCGGATTTCCGGGCCCCCTCTCTCGCGGCGGCGCCGTTCAGATCGGCAACATAGGCCAGGCGAGCTGATGTCTTCGCGATTATCGGGAGGAGGACCGCGGTGGCAAAGTTCCCCGCTCCGATCACACCCACTACCGCTTTGCCGGCGGCGGCTGAAGGAGCCTCTTTCAGCCTCACCACCCCGGACCGCTCAATCGGTTCGGGATACTGGAGGATAATCCCCAGCGAATCAGGACTTCCCGCTACCTTATCATAGGCCGCGCCGGCATCGGCGATCGGGAATCGATCGGTGATTAAATTATCGACCAGAAGTTGTTTATCCCGCAATGCATCCAGGATCGCTCTAAAGTTCCGCTGTTCGGTCCATCGGACAAATCCGTAAGGATAATCCCGGCCGCCCTGCTCGTACTTCTCATCATAACGCCCCGGACCATAGGAACATGAGACCTGGAATGAGATCTCCTTTTCATAGAAGTCGCTCCGCTGGAGATTGAGGCCGACTACGCCGACCAGGATGATCCTACCCCGCTGCCGGCAGGCCTGCGCGGCCTGATGAACAATATCATCGGTCTTAGCCGAAGCTGTGATCAATACCCCGTCCACTCCCATCCCCCCGGTCAGTTCCCGGGCGGCTGCGATCGGATCGCCGCCGGAGGAGAGATCGACAGTCCGGGCACCGAACTCCTCCGCCATCTTCAAACGTTCCGGCTTCAGATCAACCGCCAGTACTTCGCATCCGTTGGCCCGGAGAAGCTGGACCGTGATCAACCCGATCAGCCCCATCCCGAAGACCATGAACTTCTCTCCCCACTCAGGCTTCGCCAGCCGCAAACCCTGAAGGGCGATGCTTCCCAGTACGGTAAAAGCCGCCTCTTCATCGCTGACCCCCTCGGGGATCTTCGCGCAGAGGTTCCGGGGGACGGAGACAATCTCGGCGTGGGAACCATTACTGACCACCCGGTCACCTGGATGTAGATCATGGATCCCGGCCCCGACCTCCAGCACCACACCGGCATTGCAGTAGCCGAGCGGTAGGGGCTGGCCTAACTTGCGGAAG
>CAKZYZ010000049.1 GCA_937885075.1 uncultured bacterium
ATGAGCGCAGTGACGAAGCAATCCCTTTGATTTTGCAACATATTAGGAGTGTTCGCAATGATTGAACGTTAAATATTTAATTATAATGAACAACACTGACTCAACTGGAGTCAAGTGCATACCCCCAAAACTAAATATTCACCACGAAGGTCACGAAGAACACGAAGAAAAACAAAGAAAACTATGGAATTTTCCTTTGTTTCTTCAAATTCCTTCGTGAACTTCGTGGTTTAAAAGGCTTTTCGAGTAAGGTCTAGCTAAGTGCATGGACAAGGAGACAACCAAACAAACAACGATGGAGGTTAAGCCAAGATGGATATTAAAGATGAAGGTATATGCCGATTTTGCCTGAAGACATTTTCAGGGGCTGGGATGGGGCGGCATCTGGAAGCTTGCCTTGCCAAAAAAGAAGCGGATAAAGAAGCTTTTGATATAATAAAAATACCAAGCAATATTTATCAAATAAAAATATCCGCATACAAAGTCTATTGGCTGCATATCGAGGTAAATTCACTCTCCACTCTCGAATTACTTGATGGATTCCTGAGAAATATCTGGCTTGAATGTTGCGGGCATCTCAGCAGCTTTAAAATTAAGGGAGTGAATTATTCGGGCTCTACGATAGGTGAATCCATGTTTCCCTGGATGAAGATGGAAGATGCATCGATGGATCAGCCGCTAAATCAAGTTCTTGGAGTCAAAGATACTTTTGAATACCAATATGATTTTGGTTCAACCACCCGTCTGGAAGGTCAGGTATTCGCTGAACGCCGGGGAGTAATTTTAGAGCCGGTAAGAATTCTGGCCCGGAATAATCCTTTCTCATACGAATGTGACAAATGCGGGAAGGAAGCAACTGAGATATGCCTGGAATGTGATGAGTTATTCTGTGATCAATGCTTGATCACGCACGGAGGTGATGAAGAAATGGCGCTCCCAGTCGTCAACTCGCCCCGGATGGGGGTCTGCGGTTATTGCGGAGATGATGATTTCGACAATTTCAAAATAAAGTGAGTATCTGTAGCCATATCTGTACGATCGTACAGATATGGCTACTATATTCCCCCGTAATCTTTGGATACCTTTTAAAGTTGACTTCTAAAATATCCCAAAGTCTTCTCTAATACCCTCAACTTCTGAGTAATATAAGATTTCTCTCATTCTATTCTTGAGGCGGTGAGAAAATCTTTTGTCAGATAACAACTCGCTTAATGGTTCATCAATCTCTTCAAATGGGAGTGATTTAAGATATTTGAAGATGGATGTAAACCACTGTCTGGTCGTGTTGTTTGACGGTGTCCGCTTCAACTCTTTAAACAGGAATCGTGTAAGTTCATTTTTTCTTTTTGAGTTCTTTAGTTTTTGCAGAATCTCGATTCGAAGGTGTACGGCCTCAATTGTAAGTGGCGGAGGTAATTTTTTCAGGAACTTAAACAATGCCGTAAAAGCGGCTATATTCCTATGAGAAATCATTACCCCGAGAGAAGAGATAGCGGAATATTTTTCATCCCGGGCCGTAGCGTTATGCAGTGTATAGATATACTTATCAACCGGCATAGTTTGGAAGTCAATCATTGAGATTATCTCATCAATGGTACCGCTAACCAATTTCCCTTGATCAGCCCGGTCATCTTGAAGACAGATATTAAACTTATCAAAGAATCCATCACTAATATCGGTTTCTCCCAAATCCTCTATCGGATTAAAATCAGGACACGCTTCGCGCTCTCCTGAAAATTTCTTGGAATCAATCAAGTTCTGGCAGCAACCGTAGTTGCCTTTGTCCAGCAATTCGTCGAAAAATGGTGAGAATTCTTCATCGTTCAAACAGATACCAAATTCGGTTGCCTCGTTTACACTTGCAGGGAGAAAGCAATTGCAATTAAAACAGATTCGTTCTATATGCTCGGTTGACAAAATGTTTGCCTCGCTTTAAATTTTCTTTCCCCATATCTGAGCCAGAGCGTTATGAAATAGTTCATCCAATTTGAATGGGTTAGAGGCCAGTGCCGGTCTACCCGGGTTTTCTTCGGACAGCCTTTTCAATTCCTCTTCAATGAAGTGATTTATTACAGGAATTTTCGGTCCCTGATCCAATTCCAGGCCGCTCTTCTTTTTTACCAGTAGATCGGCAATGGCCGACTTGAGAGTCGGGTCTTCTATTAAATTTTCAACCAGTCTCTCAAATTTTAAAGGCGCCACCCCCTGATCTCTTTCAATCCATTGACAAGCGAGAATAGGCCGGAGAACGTAGAAATATTTTTTCAGCCGGACCTCATCTCCCCGCAGGTACTTGCGGTAATTCCCCTCTGCCATATGGAGATAATGATACATAGATGATCGGGGAGAATAATACTCGGGGACCAATTTTCTAATATCATCAATGATTGAATAACGTCTTCGATAAACAATCGGTGACCGTAGCCATTCCAGGAGCGGCGGATTTGATTTTCTCAGAAGTGTTAAAGCTTTTCGGATATCCCAACCGGAGATATCCAGATCGCCGGTTTCACCTCTTTCAATTACATCTCGCCTGCTTTCAACACTCAGATACCATTTGATCGGGTGAAGATACAGAAACCGAACATCATAATCGCTGTCCTCTGATTCGAAACCCCAGGCCCTGCTCCCCGATTCACACGCGAAAAAAATAACCACCTCCTCCTCTTTTTCAATCTTGATGAGTTCGTCTAAAATACTTTCCCGTATTTTCTGGGGGATGATATTGCTTGCAGATAGTTCTTTCTTCCATTTCTTCTTCTTTGTCATCAGTCTGTATTCAGATTATGGTTAGAGCTTAAAGTGTTACGAGTGTAATACCATATTTGTAATGTTTATGCTCTTTTAAATTGGAACTCCGATCCCGTTTTCCGGACAACTTATGCTCGATCGAGCATAAGTTGTCCGGAAAATCGGGAGATATTATTGCGCTTACTTGCCCGATTCTCCCGCGATTCTCCTCATCTCTTGTTTACTCCCCAGTCAATATTTAGTAATATCTATCCGTTAGTATTAATAATTAAGCAGAGTCACTGAGAACCAATAAAGTTACTACCCGGCCCTATATGTTGGTGCGGGAAGGGGGGAACCGGAAATGTCTGAGACTATGGCCGATATATTTGGCTCTGACCGGATTGACGCGATACTGAAAGAGGTGAGCGGCAGGTTATCCGCCGATGCGGTAGATGAGTTGTTCGCGGGTATTATCAAGAAGATACTTGAGTCGGTGACCTCTCTCTTAGTATCGGCCGGCACAGCTACGGCCGCGACGTTGAATGCCGCTCTCGGTGAGCTGGGCGCCGCGGGGATCGAGACCTTCGGCGGTCTCCTGGCCCGGATATGCCGGGAGAAGGAGATCGATCTAATCGATCTGCAGACCTGGATCGGCCCGCAGGGGGTTGGCAAAGGCGCCCTGGGCGATACCCTGAGCTGGTCGGAGCGGATCTTCGTCCGCCATGAGAATCCCGCTGAATTCTTCCACTTCCTCAAAGAGAAATACGATCTCATCGACGAGCATGTTTCTGAGCTGGATAGACTGCGTCGGCAGGTCCCTCCACCCCTGGATGACGCGATCCTGGACATCTTCCGGCTCCTGGCGAACGAGAAGAGCGATACCATATTTACCGGTACCGGCGGGATCTTCCATCCCCGGGGCGGCGGTGGTCCCCGGGATCGATATCGGCCGTATATAGCGCAGTATGATGTGACCGGCGCAATCATAAAAACCGGCGCCATGGTCGACAGCGACTGGACTAATTTCCTGGTGACCCTGGAACTGGCGCGTTCCGCCTCTTATGCCGCCGCCGGTGAGCCGCTCTCGGTGACCGTTGATGTTTGGCCGCGTACCGTGGAGCAGTCCGATTACCTGGACAATCACCTGATACCCGCGATGCGGGAGGAGGGGGTGCGGATCAACCACTGGCTGATGCATATCGAGCCGTTTGATGGTGGGACTATCACCGCGATGGACCGTGCGGGCGAACTATCCCAGGAGATTTATCGATCCTTTGGTACGCTCCTCCAGGAGGTCTCCCGCGACCCGGCGGTGCTGGGTAGATCGGAAGAGCACACGTCTGAACTCCAGTCACACTGATATACCTCGTTTGCCGTCCTCTGCCTGAATCA
>CAKZYZ010000050.1 GCA_937885075.1 uncultured bacterium
GGAGTGTAGTAGGTCGGGGGTGGACTGGAGCGTGAAGTGGGCACGTGTCGAGGAGTAGGTGGAAAGGTGATGAGTGAGCACGTGGTCAACTAAGTCTGGGAGATCAAGGAAGTAGGGGCGATATTTGTTTTTTTTTTTTTAATGATACGGCGACCACCGAGATCTACACTCTTTCCCTACACGACGCTCTTCCGATCTCCTGAGACTGCATGAAAAAGATAACGTCCGGGATACGTTTTATTCAGAGGTCCTGGATTTGATTTCTTCCTATGAGTATGGCTTCGCAAAACTTCTGGAGGATGATTTTAATCAGAAGAAAACTAAGTTATCTCCCTGGGAAGTGGACGAATTATTTGGGAAATTTGAGAAGCAGCCTCACTGGAAACCTTTGGTTGAAAAAGCGCGCAATAAGATGGCGAGCCGGGACCTTGCATTTAGGGATGCGCTGCATGCTCGTCTTAAGGGATATATAACTCCCCTCAAACCGGATGAGTTTGAGCGTTTCCTCGGAGAAAAAAGCAAGGAACTCTCCGAACGGCTTGAAGAAGCCAAGGATGTGATGAAACGTCTGAAGGAGCGAGGTTGATGCCGATTATATATCCTTCCATTGAACAAGCGATCGAGGTCCACCAGAAAACAGTCGAGGTCAGCGGAGGTGGGGTTCTGGGGCATCTTGATCTCGGAACGCTGGAGAGTGTTCTTCAGCATATCCAGAATGATGACTACTATCCAACATTTGCTTCAAAGTTGACGCATCTATTTTTTTGTACATGTATGTTTCACTGTTTTCAGGATGGCAATAAACGCATAGCAATATCCCTTAGCGCGCAGTTTTTAATATTAAATGGATATCTATTTATTGCCGCCCGCTTTATCCATGAAATGGAGAACATCAGCTACTATGTGGCAGCGGGAAAAATTGATAAAGATCTTCTGGGAGATATTTTAACTGCCTTCCTGAATGGCCAGGAGGACAGTGAGGAAATAAAGTTACGTATTTTGAACGCGATCAGTGATGGAGAATAGATTTAATAATGACAATTCGAATTCATCCGCTTCAATATAATCTTATGCGGATTCGTCAATTCAGATGGATGATTCACCTGGCGGCCTGGATATTGCTGGCCTTCCTGATTCTCTCCGGCTGCGGGAGATCGGGTTCAATCCGGGAGATTACGGTTGTCTATACCAATGACCTTCATGGGCATATTCTTTCGGAACGGGTGCGGGACTGGTCCAACAAGACCGGGGGATACGCGATATTTGCCGGCTGGCTGAAAGGGGTCCGGCGGGAGAACTCGGAGAAGAAGATTCCCACTCTTCTCCTCGATGCCGGGGATATCTTTACCGGGACGGTGGAGGGGTCCATAACCCGGGGGAAGGCGATAGTCAGATTGATGAACCGGGCGGGTTATGAGGCCATGACACTGGGAAATCATGAATTTGACTTTGGTTTTTACAGCCTGCAAGAGTTAGCGAAATCGGCGAATTTCCCCTTCCTGGGCGCCAATGTCCGACGGAAGAAGACCAACCGGCTCCTCTCTTTCTCCAGTCCGTATATCGTGAAAAAATATGACGGTTTGACCGTCGGTATCATCGGGGTTACTACCGCCGAGGTTCCCTCGATCACTCTGGCCCGGAACGTAGGGCAGGTAATCTTTCTGGATCCGATATCAACCGTTAAGACTTATCAGAAGCTGCTCAAGCAGGAGGGGGTTGATCTGCTGATTGTTCTCAGTCATCTCGGCCTCGAGGAGGACAAGAAACTGGCCCGGGCAGTACCCGAGATTGACCTGATTATCGGGGGTCACAGTCATGATCTTCTGGTCAAGCCGATGCGGGTTGGAGATCGGGACACACTGATCTGTCAGGCGGGAAGTTATGGAAGATTTGCCGGACGGATTGACCTTGAGGTGGATCCCGAGCGGGATGAGATCGCGGATTACCGGGCGAAGATATTTACCAATCGGCAATATAGTATCCCGGCCGATCTCGATACTAACCAGCTTCTGGAAGATATCAAGAATGAAGTGGGAGATAAATACAGCCGGGTAATCGGCCTGGCTATTGAGGATATTAACGATGCTTCTGACGCGGAATCTCCCCTGGGGGATCTGATCACCGACGCGATCCGGGATCGGAGCGGGGCGGACGCGGCTTTCCAGAACCCTTATGGAATAAGAAGTGATCTGCTGGAAGGCGATATCACCCGCCGGGATATTTTTAAGATCCTCCCCTTTGATGATACGATCATCACCATGAAGTTATCCGGCCGAAATATCCGAGAACTCCTGGAGCAGAGTCTCACTCTCCGCAAAGGCCTCCTCCAGATCTCGGGTCTCCGGGTTACATACGATATGGACCGCCCCGAGGGAGAGCGGGTGCTGGAAGTAGAGGTTGACGGTGATCCGCTGGAAGATGAAATAGACTACACAATCGCTACCAATGGATTCTTAGCCGGGGGCGGAGATTTTTTTCAGTCTTTTCTGGAGGGTACCGACCGCCGGGATACCGGGATCCTTCTCCGTCAGGTAGTCACGGACTATATCAGTTCTCATACTCCCATCTACCTGAGATCGGATTCGGATCTAAGATGGGTGGGAGGGAGTTGAAAGTGCCTTCCTCCGTCGCCAAGGCTATGGCGGATAAAAAAGTGCGCTAAAGTGCCTAAAGTTGTCGCCTCACCTCGATTGAGGCAGGGGGGGACAATTTGACAAGACGATTTTGGGACAGGACGATTTATAGACAAAAGAATTCAGGCAGGACGATTGCAGGCAGGACTATTAAAAAGCGAAAAGAAATTTAGACAGGACTATTGCCATAAAAAGGGGCGAGGTGTACTGATTACTATTCTTTTATCGTCTTAACCGCCGAGGCGACGGAAGGTTGGACTTGAAATACTCCGTACATCCCGGTGGTATCCAGCAGGCCGCTTACCATGGGGGAAGGGTTGCAGATGATCATCCTCCGGCCGGCGTCTTTGACCTTTCTATGGAAGGCGAGAAGGGTTCCCAGGCCGGCCGACGACATATAGCTTAAACCGCCGATATCGATGATCAGGTTGGTCTTAATCCCTTCTTCGCTCTCATCTGGGGTCAGAGCCAGGCCGATCTTCTGAGATACCGGGCCGGTCTGACTCCCGTCCAGGTGGCCTTTCAGTGTAACCAGAATGTAGTCGGAATCTGAAGATATATTGATTGATAGCATAGTTCCTCCGGAATTAAAGAAATCTGCCACAAAGGCACTAAGACACTAAGAAAACCTTAAGAAAGAATAAAAAACGTTGTTATTGCATCTTGAAATATTTTCTTTGTGTCTTTGTGTCTTAGTGGCAAAAAAGTTGCGAAGCTAAGTTCTATTATGTTAGCGGGTATTATCTTAAATATCAAAAGATTTTTGGGGAAGAGGATAACACCGGCGGCATTCTGTCTGCTGCCGGTAATTACATC
>CAKZYZ010000051.1 GCA_937885075.1 uncultured bacterium
AAGACTGTGACCAGGGATATGATTCTTTTTCTTTTTTTTTTTAATGATACGGCGACCACCGAGATCTACACTCTTTCCCTACACGACGCTCTTCCGATCTCAACCGCCAGAAGAACCTCATACATTCGGTCAAATCCGCTTCCTTCACGTTCCATCAGGCGGAGATTATAAAAAACCCGCGCCAGGTGTTCGTTCCTCTTTATCGTAGTATGAAGTATATTCTTCGGCGTAACCCCGAGCGGCAGAAGGCCCGGATTATGAACTTCCAGGCGATCGGGGAAAAGATTAACAAAAATTTCCCCGCGTTGGGTATAGGGCCGATGGACCAATGCGTTCGCGAGCAATTCCCTAACGACCATTTCTTCATAGTGAGGCACATTTTTCCTAAACATACCGTCCGGAAGTTCGTAGGTCTCACGCCAATCCGGCACCTCATTCCAGATTGCTTCAATCAGTTCCATCGGATTCAATGAGAAATCGTCCCAGGTCAGCTTGTTTACCTTTCGATCAAGCTCATCGTACTTGATGAATTGAATAACTGGCGCGTAAAGTAATGTTGCTCGGTCATCCCGCCGGCCTATCCATAGAATACCAAGATTTGTTAAATACCGGCCTGAGGTAAAAAGATAATGATCCAACAATTCCTCAATGGTCTTGGCTTTAATAAAATCTGAAACGCGATCCGATTGTCGAATCGCTCCCACAAAACGGTTCAGCTTTGCCTGGTCGAATCTATTCCGGGGAACATTCTTGATTGCTTGAGCTTCCCAGACATAGGCGGTTTTATCGCCGATCAAACGGGTGAGTTCATCCGGCAGGAGTGGACGGGACTCATCCGCTACACGAATGAAATACCTACCATCGGACATTGACGCCACAGACTGGGCGCTCCGAAACACTTGCACTTCGATATATTCACCGCCGTTGCCGGCGGTCATTTTTCGAGGGAGAACGCCTACATTCAAAGTTATCTGGGGAATGCGCAGGACGGCTGAGGGGATCTAAGTTCTACAGGGGAGAGAGTCCCCGCTAAAGTCAAAAGTCAAAAGTCAAGTATTACGCGCCATAGCTTTAGCGACGGAGGGTGACCCCAAGATTTATGAAGACGGGATTGCCGGCTACTTTGGAGTGGATTGGGGGGATACTTTGGTCCGGATTACCGGGCTGCTTTCACCGGAATATGCATTCAGCAGCCTTTGACCTTACCCGGTGACCTGGTCGGTGACTTCGGGGGTGACTTCGGGGGTAACTTGGGGGGTAACTTCGGGGGCAACTTGGGGGGTAACTTCGGGGGTGACTTGGGGGGTAACTTCGGGGGTAGCAGGCAAAACAATCGGCAGTAAGATTACATACACGGATATTTTTCTTTACCGGAATTGATGAGGAAGTTTATCCGAAGAAACTCTGGTGATATATTTGCTCTGTCCCCCATGTTCCTGCAACAAACACCCGGCCTTAGAGGTCCAGTTTTGCCCCTAAAACTGGACCGCTAAGCTCCCTAGTAGCCATAAAATACACTTAACTTGCTCATCTATAGGTGGTTACGCAGGTCCGACCCCACCGACCTACTCCTTTATTCCTTTTTTAGTCAATCATTAGTCAATTATTAGTCCTTTGATCGCCCTTTATGTTTCCTTTTGCGGCTTTATTGCGCCTTTATTGCGGCTTTTGCGCCTTTATTGCGGCATACATAATAGGTGCCTCGTCCCGTCGTGCCGTATTTCTCAAGAATAGCTTTACTTACTAAATCATTGAGTTCCATAGTAGCCAGCCGCTCTTTAACGCCAGCAACTTCCTGGTATTCTTTATTCGTAATTTTGCCCTCATCTTTTGCGTATATAACAGCTTTGATTTGACGTTCGTTTAAATCAAAGTTTCGCAGGTATTCTTCAGTATAGATATCTTTGTTGAAAGTAACGCCAAACATCCCCATACCCTCAAAATATTCAGGTTCGGGGAAGCCATTAGTAACGCACTCGCTGATTACTTTTAAGGTTCCGCTTCCCCATTTTTCTATATATCCAGCATAAAAGAACGCCTCGGCTATAAGCCGATTATGAGGTAGTGAAGGATGGGCAATCTTTAGCTGTTCCAGGGTTAAACCCGAAGAAAGTTTTCCCGGATTCCAGATCAAGATGTGGTCGTCATGAATTTTGATCTGGGTATTAGCGCTTTTCATATAATCTCGATGGCAGACCGCGTTTATAACTGTTTCTCTTAAAGCTTCCAGCGGGTATTCCCAGATAACTTTTCGTTGCGGCTCCCCGGTAAATTCAAACTTGGTCTGGAGTCTATCCCGGAAATAGAGCATTGCTTCCTCCGCCTGCTCAAATACTGTCCCCCGGATTTCCTTATCATCAACGATAATATTTCCCGGTCTGAATCTCCCGACTTTCAAAATTGCGGGAATGTAAAACTTCTGTGGATTTTTACCGAAAAGTAGAATGGCAGCTCTGGTGGGTTTACCGCCTTTTACTAACTCAAGTTTCCGGAGAACCTCCAATGGTTTTTCTATTTCCGGGATTGGTCTTCGCCCGGCTTTATTACAGAGTTTTATAAACTGTGTAATTTTCGCGGGATCAATATCATCCATTGACGCCCGCAATTCCGGCAATTCATCCCAGGTTGCCCCTACACTCTCCAGAACCATCTTGGTTATATCCTCCCAACTCATCCGACGATTTGTAGCACCGATTCGTTTGAAATAACGTCCTCTACAATTAACTGGTTTAATCCGGTTTTCATCCACATGAATGAAGACAACCCCCTTTTCTTCTATCCGGGTTGTATTTAGGGTTACCGCAACCTTCGGCTCAATAGATTGTGAAATCCGGTTCGACCAATCGCGTAATGTGCTTTCTGATGGTTGTACGCCGTTTATCTTCCCCCTATCAGAAACACCGATGAGAATAGTCCCACCCTTTGTATTGGCGAATGCCGAAACGGTTTCAAACGCTTCCATATTAAAATTCTCTTTAAACTCCACCGTTTCGGATTCACCTGAGTGGATTAATTTTGATATTGCTTCTTTCTTCATATCCTGAAAATGAATTTATCCTCATATACAACAGTCGGAGAAGTGCGTGTTTTATTCCCAAAAAAATAAAAAAATTTGAAAGTTTTTATTTGATAAGGCATCTGAATATTGAGAGATTTCTAAAAAAGCCAAAGGGGTCATAGAGTGCGGGAGAATCGATTGGATTAAAGAAAGAGAAGGGAATGCCAGGAATTAGATGAACATTTGTAGTTTGACGTCTTTTGTTTAATAAGGATGATTCCCGGCGGGCAGAGTGGTCCATTTTACTACGGAATATGCAACCAAAATCTATCTCCCACCATAGCCCCGGAATGCGGTGGGGAGTACCCCCTTCAAGATAAGTTAACAACTTAACAACGTCCCCTAAATTAATTTGTCTATGAATTTTTGGTGGTTTTGGGCGCGGGGTGGTTATAACTTGTTGATCTTTTTGATATTCCGTCATAGTGGTGCCGTGGGCACCACTTTTGATTAAAGCAAATAGGTATATCCTATCCCGAGTTCCACCCTTTCCCAGCGGTCGGAATGGCTGGCTTTGAAAGCATTCCGGTATCAACTCCTGGCTACTCTCTGATCAAATGGAACCCCGGATTCACTGTCCACTTTGCTCCGGAATGGGTATCCACTTTTCTCCGGAATATACAGTCCGACCCCGGAAATTTCGAACATACGTCAAGAAAAGGGCCTTAGAAGCGTTTTTTAACCCCGAAAAACGCGTCTAAGACCAATATAGAGCCATTTATTATATGTAACTATGCGCTAATCAACATGTTAGCGTGGTCAGATCTCCTTATTTTTTCCCTTTATTTTTTTTCAAAACAATGTAGCTGTTCACCACAAAACTCACGAATGTTAAAGTGACGCTACTCAAGCAGGTAATCGGCTAGTGGCATAATGTCAATTTGAATACCCTTGTGCCGGAGCGTCTCTTGTTGGCTGTAAGTTAACAAGATGCCTCTGTCGAGATGATGAGCTTTTAAGGCTCGGTGCAGCCCTTCAATCTCCCGCTTTTTTGTCTCTGGATCGGAGAGGTCGTAGCAGACCTGGATCGCTTTCGTGACAGCTTCATCTTGCTGGATAAGAAAATCGCATTCGACGCCTTCCCTGAAATAGTGAAGAGCATCGCTGTCTGGATAACGCCGTTTCAGTTCCCAGTAGAGGGTCTGCTCCATCGATTTTCCTATGTCTGAGGATAATCGGAAATGTATTGCATTGTGCAAACCGTTGTCAATGGCATAAACTTTTTTTTCACCCAGCTCCCGTGTCGATATTTTATTGCTATGTTTTTTTAGTACGCCGAACAGGAAGATGGCCTCGGCCTCGTCAAGAAAGCCGTAGAGACTATTTTTACTGATGCGGATGCCGGAAGACTTGAGTTCGTTGAACAATCGGTTGATAGATATCTGTTTGGCAGCGGATGCAAAAAGACGTTTGAGGAAAAACTTCAGGGCGACCGTGTTGCTGATTTGATAACGGTCGATCAGATCCCGGAATAGCATTACCTGGTAATACTCCTGGAGGATCTTCCGTTGCAGTCCCTCGTCTGTCACTGAGAGGAGTTCCGGGAAGCCTCCTTGATATAGATAGCGATCGAGTTCACCCTGAATCCGTGCGCGTGTTTTAGTGGCATATCTATCTATCTTGATGCCTTGAAACAGAAGGAATTCCCTGAAACTGAGTGGGTAGACTGTATAACTGATACTGCGCCCCCTTAGCGCGGTGAGATCGGAAGAGCACACGTCTGAACTCCAGTCACACTGATATATCTCGTATGCCGTCTTCTGCTTGAAAAAAAAAAAAAATAATATCAGACATACAATAAAAATAAATTCTGAATACGCTGCTGCACT
>CAKZYZ010000052.1 GCA_937885075.1 uncultured bacterium
GGAAGGGAAGGCCTCCACCAGGATATTATACTCCCGGACATTGCCGTTGTAGAACCGCCGGGAGGCATGAATACGATCCTCGGTGTTGGCCAGTTCGGTCTGGAGTTTAAGGAAGTGTTGGCTGGCTTTTAGTTCCGGGTAATTCTCCGCCACCGCGAAGACGGTACGGATAGCTGAGATCAACTCATTCTCATCTCTAGCCTGACTCTCCGGAGAACCGGTACTCCGGACAGCCTGCGACCGGGCCTCCGCCAGATGCTCCATTACCTCCCGTTCGTGGGCGGCATATCCTTTTACCGTCTCTTCCAGGTTAGGGATCAGGTCATAGCGCCGCTTTAATTCCGTATCGACATTAGACCACGATTCCCGGATCAGGTTCCCTAACCGGACAAACCGGTTATAGATCACCACAAACCAGATTGCCGCCACAATCAAAATTAAAAACAATAATATGATCATTCTTAACGCCTAATTACCTTTCTTTACAACATTCCATTATAAAACTTTGTGCTCGCTCCACTCTGGCAACTATGCCTCTAAGGAAAGCAGGAAATCAGGAGAATTTAAAATACTCCAGCCTCCTGCCTTCCTGCATTCCTTAGCGGTATTTAGATTCTGGATCTGTTAATTAGTGCCTGATTAGACCTTCTGGTTTTTCAGAAACCCCGGTAACAGTTCCGCGAAGTCTATTCCTATATCCAGAAAGACCGGCACCTCGTGGAGAGACATTCTACCATCATAATAGAAGAGATAAGATCTTCCCCCGGTCTCCACGGTTACCCCGGAATGCTTGAGAAGATGTTCCATCGCCCGGGGATGAAGCAGGTCATAAGCGTACTTTTTATCCGGAGATTTAACATAAAATTTCTTATTAAACTCCCGGGAATCAAGATCGATATCATCAAAGCCCAAAACAGCGGCTAACTTATCAAGGAAACCTTCCGGTCGAATGATTATTTTTCCAAGTTGATATCTTGGATGAATCATGAGAGGCGTATAATAATGGGTTTGCCGACTCTTGCCCGATCCGGTAGTATATTGGTAATCAAATATTTCAACGGAATATCCATGGTACTGCCCGCGTCCCCGATATAGAACCTTATGGCTATGCCCCCGGGAGAAAAGTTGGAAGAACTCCCAGTACGGGCTGATCCTTATCGGGGTTGAGAAGAAAGAAAACCAGCTTCCTTCAAACTGGAAGTTATACCTGCGGCATAGTTCCTGCCAGGCCGCGGCTCTTCTCTTGGCCCGGGCAATGGCATAAAAAAAGGCAATCACCATTAAGATTAGTAATATCGGGAACATGAAAAAAACAAGTGCCTAAAGTTTAAAGTGCGCTAAAGTGCCTTCCTCCGTCGCTAAAGCTATGGCGGATAGGAAAAGTTATTCGCTTTCGCCTGGATTTTCAGGCTTCTGACCTCACAAAAATATTATCTCATTTTGAATTTAGGATATAATAGAAGTTATTATGTCAAATTTACAGCATAAAAATGGAATCATTGAATCCGGGGGGAATGAGTTCTCTCTGATACTGAGAGACAGAAATACGGTGATCTTCTCTTCCCGAAAGCGCGGGTTGAGACCGCTGGTGGAATGCGTTATTGAATGGGCCGGCAGGGTGGATAATGCCTCTCTGACGGACAAAGTAGTGGGAAGCGCGGCGGCGCGTCTGATCGTCCGGTCAAAGATGATCGGATCCGTCACCGCCGGCGTAATCTCCCGGGGAGCGCTAAGACACCTCTCAGATCATTCCATCCCGGTTAAATGGAATAAAGAGACGGATGCCATCCTCCGGGCCGACGGCAAAGGGATCTGTCCCATGGAAGAACTGAGCAATTCCCTGCCAAATGATAGCGAGTATTTCCCTGCTCTTTTTCGGCATTTTTCCCTGGATTTTCCGATATGGTTAAATCCGAAGAAATAATTTATGGTTTTCATCCGTTATAAAGGATATTATCCGCCTCTATCCAATATGACTGAGAACCTGATTTAATAATTCAGGCCCATAAACAAAAAAATCCCCCTCCCTATTAAGGGAGAGGGATTTTTTATTAACCTGAATTAATGCACCAGCATAATTCAGGTCAAAAGACTTACTGACCATAAACAGTGGTAGTCACCTTGCCATAGAGACCAAGGATACTCATGTAATTAACATCAACATGATGGATCTTGGTGATCCCGACGGACTGCGCGGCTTTCTGAACACTGGCATCGCCGGTGGCAACAAATATAATCCCCGAACATTCGGATGTACCAACTTTCGAGAAACCGGCAGAAGAATCAATGGCATAGCCCGGTCCGGTAACATCGGTGTAGATCATACCCGTGATTGGAGCACCAGATGGCATAATACAACCGGTGAGGGCAACAGTCATTACCGCCAAAATTCCTACTACTAACAATCCTTTCATACAAACCTCCTTTTAAAATTTTCCCCATGGAAAATTTTTATTTCAGGATGGAACTACCATCCCTGACTTATTTTGAATTCTATCTTAACTATTTCTGCTTTCATGTCAAATAAAAATTACTCCTTTGAAAAATAAATATTCCGGAAAAAAGCCTCGGCACCGGTTTTGGTGTGCTGGGAGTTGGTATAGAGGCGGAGTGCGCTGACATCGGAGGGATCATCATCATCGAAAAGTCTATCATAGTCTTTATAGACATTCCTCTTCTCCGTTATCCATTCTCCCAGCTTCTCTTTCCCGGTCTCAATAACAATTGCCCGGCTCTTGCTCCAGGTCGGGCATTCGCCCTCGGTCCCGACTGGAAGAGTGCTGGACCAGTAATAACCCACCGCTTCTACGAATGGTTTATTAAAGAACGATAAGGAACCGAATGAAACATAGACCTGGGCCGCCTGATCGTCCTTATCTTCATCGAGGAAATTTCCTCCTTCCGGGAGTTTGGTCACCTTCCATTCCCAGTTGAGAAAGGGATAATCCTTAATATCAAAGTCCTGTTCATTGTAGAGTCCGAAGGCACTGGCTTTGCTCTTAAAACAAACCGCGAACTGTTCCCCTTCCTTGACCAGTGAGATGTCAATCGGCTTCTCCTTATCATCCAGATCCCAGCCCTCGGGAACATCATCATCATCCATTCCGCGGTAAAACTTGCTGAGAAGAATTATATCCTTCCGCTCGGAGAGGGGAATCATGTTCTCCGAAGACTCTATCTCCGGGGTGGACTCAGGCTTCGCTTGAGCTGGTTGGGGAGTAACCGCGGTTTTAACCGTGGTATCCGGGGCTTTCTCTTCCTCTCCGGCAATTCCTGAGCTCCCGAAGTAGAGAGCCAGCGCGCCGGTCAGAACAATTAACTTTAATGTATTAATCATTTTGTTTTTCCTTTTTTATCCGCATAAAGACGAATTCCCTGACATTTTTTACTATTCCAACGCTATCTTCTGCTTCTTGAATGGTTGGAATATAAAAATCATCCGGATACCGGACCTCCACGGCAAAAAAGGACAGATTCCCGACGTCTATTGTATGAAATTTTTCATCGTACCTGGCACACAACTCAATAAGATACTCCAGATTATGAGTTTTGCCGAAGTCAATATTCAAAAATATGAGGTAAGCTTTAAGATATTTCTCAACTGCTTGCTGGCAATGAAAACAGATAGCCTCAGTAACTCTATCAGCCTTGTCCACACGGGACTCATGCACCGCAACTTTTAGATCATTCTCTGCCTTTATAATCCAGTTCTGCAGGTACTCATTATTCATAGTAATAACCCTTCTCGTAGAGCGGCTCGGACTATGCTACCGGGCTTATCCTTTAAATAATTAATATCTTTATTATCCTTTATCAGGATATCAGCATCGATCATCCTCTCAGCAAATCGTTTTCTAAGCTGTGTGGATAGATTGATTTTTTCATGTAGAGGGATAATATTTTTCAGAATAACAAGGAGATCGAAGTCGCTTTCCGAAGTATAATCACCACGGGCGCGTGATCCGAATAAAATTAAACTCTCATAATCAATAGGATTTAATGTTTCTCTTATATTTTTACGCAATGCTCTGGAGATCATAGTTCTCTCCTTTTTCTTTTCAATCATTCTGATTTGTTTCATTTGCTTTTAATAATCCTCTAAAGGTAGTACACGGCAAAAGCCACACCAGAATACCTGGACGCCCGCTTACCATTCACCGCTTACTGCTTACCGATTACTGGTCCTTCCGCACCTCCGGAGCTAACTCAATATGGAGATCTTTTAGTTGCCGGGGCGAGACTTCAGACGGCGAAGCGGTGGTCAAACAGATCGCCTTCTGGGTCTTGGGGAAGGTGATCACGTCACGGATTGAATCAAGCCCGCCCATCAGCATCAGGAGTCGATCGAGCCCGAGGGCGATTCCGCCATGGGGCGGAGCTCCGTATTGCAACGCCTCCAGAAGGAATCCGAAGCGGCTCCGGGCTTCTTCCCGGCTGATATTTAACAGCTCAAACATCTTCTCCTGCACCGTATCCTGGTGGATCCTGATCGATCCTCCTCCCAGTTCCGTCCCGTTCAGAACCAGATCGTAAGCCCGGGAACGGACTTTCAAAGGATCAGTATCAAGCAGCGGGATATCCTCCGGATAAGGACTGGTGAAGGGATGGTGAACCGCATCAAAACGTTCTTCCTCTTCATTATATCCCAGGAGGGGAAAGTCGACCACCCAGAGAAATTTATAGCTGTCTTTCGGGATCAGATCGAACTCCTTAGCCAACCTGAGGCGGAGTCTTCCCAATGCCTCGGCCGCCACTTCCGGTCTATCCGCAACCATCATCACACAGTCACCGGTCCCGCAAGAGAGCTCTTCTTTGATACGATTTAGAGTCTCTTCCGGGAGAAACTTCTTCATCGGCGATTTCAAGCCGCCGTCTTCCTTGAAGAGGATCCAGAGGAGCCCCCCGGCCCCGGCTTCCTGGGCAAATCCGGTCAGATCATCCAACTGCTTGAGAGAGAGCCTGGCGCCACCGGGGACAGCAAACCCCCGAATTACGCCGCCATCATCCAGTACCTGCTTGAAGACCCGAAATTCGCTTTCGGCAAAAATCTCATTCAACTCCTGTATCTCCAATCCAAACCGGAGATCGGGCTTATCGCTCCCGTATCTCAGCATAGCCTCCGGATACGGCATCCGGGCCAGGGGGAGCTGAACGTCAATCCCGACAAACTCGCCGAAGATTTTTTTAATCATATCTTCCACGATCAAGAAGATATCCTCGGGAGAGACAAAAGACATCTCCATATCGATCTGGGTATGCTCCGGCTGGCGATCGGCCCGAAGATCTTCATCACGCAAGCACCGGGCAATCTGAAAATACTTATCCACACCGGCTACCATCAGCATCTGTTTAAAGAGTTGGGGTGATTGGGGGAGCGCGTAAAACTTACCCGGGTGAACCCGGCTCGGGACCAGATAGTCCCGGGCGCCTTCCGGAGTGGACTTGGTCAGGATCGGAGTCTCAATCTCCCAGAACCCCTTCTCAGTAAGAATCTCCCGCACCCGGCCGGTCACCCGGTGCCGGAGGAGGAGGTTCTTCAGCATCACCGGACGGCGGAGATCAAGATAGCGATATCGCAGGCGGATCTCCTCCTGGAGATCTTCCTCGTCTTCAATCGGAAATGGCGGGGTAAGACTCCGGTTGATAATCTGGAGCGAGCCGGCAGCGACCTCGATCTCTCCGGTCGGAAGCTTATGATTAACCGTACCCTCCGGACGGAGCCGAACCAGACCTTTTACCGCGACCACATACTCCGACCGGAGCCCTTCAGCAATTTTATGAGCCTCTTGATCTATCTCCGGACTGAATACTATCTGGGTTGCCCCTTCCCGATCGCAGAGATCGATAAATATCACTCCCCCATGATCCCGACGCCGCCGGACCCAGCCGGACAATACCACCTCACTCCCCTCGTCAGAGGATCGCAACTCCCCACACATATGATCTCTTTTCCAGAATTCCATTATTTTTTCCTCCGGAAAAAATAGTTATTTTTTTCCATTGTTTTTATCCGGTATTACAGATTACTTGCCGGACCTACATTTTCTATGTTTGTCATTGAACGTTGCCCCAAAACAATCGAGATACGAGCAAATATTCATCCATTAAGCCGCCTCCGTGCGCCCTTCCCTCCTCATCCCTACCATTCCCTGTCTTCCGTGCGTCTCCATTTGGTTTCGTTCAGCCATTACCTGTGTCGTTGAAAGTTGAGCGTTGAGCGTTGAATGTTGCCCCGAAATAATCGGGATGCAAGCAAACGTTCAGTCTTTTAATTTTTCAGAAACCTCTTCCTCCAAAACAAACCTCTCCTCTCCATTTTTCATATTCTTCAACTTCACCCCACCATTCGCCATCTCGTCCTCCCCCCGGATCAGAACATAATCGACACCGCGTCTATTCGCCTCCCGCATCTGGGCCTTCATACTCCGACCCTGATAATCCATGATAGCGGAAAATCCCTCTCGGCGCAGAGTGGAGAGAAGAACAAAATTCGAACGGAAAGCTTCCGGGGAGACCGTGACAAGGTAGAGTGAACCAAGCGGGGGGATAGGATCCGGGATCTCGCTCCCTGCCAACCCTAACAGGAGACGCTCCAGCCCGATTGAGAAACCGGAAGCGCCGAGGTCGGGACCGCCTAACTCCTCAATCAGGGTATCGTAACGTCCCCCGCCGGCGACCGTATCCTGAGCGCCTAATGACGGACCGGAGACCTCGAAGACAATGCTGGTATAATAATCAAGACCCCGGACCAGGAAAGGCTTGACCGAAAACGGAATTGCCAGTGCTTCCAGATCGGAAGAGCACACGTCTGAACTCCAGTCACACTGATATATCTCGTATGCCGTCTTCTGCTTGAAAAAAAAAAAAAACAAATACCAACAAATTATATTAGCGCGACCTATAATTCCATTAAGTACATCGTCCACGTATTCTGAACAGCAGTACGCACCGCACTATACCTAGTTGTGAC
>CAKZYZ010000053.1 GCA_937885075.1 uncultured bacterium
TAGTCGTGTTCACAGTCTTGTTGATCTTTCTTTTTCTTCCAGTTCTTTTTTTTTTTTTTTTCTCTTTCTCTCTTTTTTTTTTTTAATGATACGGCGCCCACCGAGATCTACACTCTTTCCCTACACGACGCTCTTCCGATCTACCATCCCCCTCAAGAACCTCTCCGGCGGGAATATCCAGAAGCTGATCCTGGCCCGGGAACTATCGAGAAATCCCCGGGTACTGGTAGCCGCCCAACCGACCCGGGGGCTGGACATCCGGGCGACCGAGTATGTGCGGCGGCGGATCACCGAGCAGCGGGAGAAGGGAGTGACCACACTCCTGATCTCGGAGGACCTGGACGAGATCATGTCTCTCTCCGACCGGATCGCGGTGATCTTCGAAGGAGAGATCATGGGGGTTATAGATCGGGCTGATGCCACAGTCGAGAATCTGGGGTTGATGATGGGAGGGTCGCGGATGGAGCCTAAAGAATGAACATCGAACTTCGAACGTCACGAGGAGCTGGCAACCGGTTTAAAGACCGAACACTCAACGCTCAACTTTCAACGTTCAACGACACCGAGGCGAGGGGAACACAAAAAATGAACATAGAACATCGAACTTCGAACAAAAAGAGGCCGAGGTAGAGGAGCGCAATTCGCGTAATTCGCGTAATTCGTAGTTCAAAGAAGGCCGAGGCAAGGTGAACAATTAGTGTCAATTCGTGTAATTAGTGGACTGCAAAGGGGCCGAGGTGGGGGGAGAAAACAAAAGAAATCATTAGTGGATAGAACTGGGAGATTAAAATGGGTTTAACTGCGGATATTAATTTAAGTGATTCAACAATTGAGATCTCGGAGACCCCGGCGGATCTCCTCCGTAAATACCTGGGGAGCCGGGGATACGCAGCCCGGATACTCTATGACCGGGTCGGGCCGGAGGTAGAGCCATTCTCCGGAGACAATCTCTTGATCTTCTCCACCGGATTATTTACCGGGACCCACTGGCCGACCGGCGCCCGGCTGACCGTCACCGCTAAATCGCCCCTGACCGGCAGCTATGGCTACTCCAACACGGGAGGCTTTTTCGGGGCCGAGCTCCGGAAAGCTGGCTTCGACGCCCTGATCGTTCGGGGAGAATCCCCCGGTCCGGTCTATCTCCTGATCGAAGACGACCGGATCCGGATTGAAGACGCAGGGGAGTACTGGGGAAAGACCACCGACCTGGTGACCGACTCCCTGCGGGAGAAACATCCCCAGAGCCGGGTGGCCACGATCGGGCCGGCCGGAGAGAATCTGGTCCGGGTAGCCGCGATCATCAATGACGGCGGACGGGCGGCCGGCCGCTGCGGGATGGGGGCGGTTATGGGTTCCAAGAAATTGAAGGCGGTGGTGGTGACAGCTTCCGGGACTGTCACTTATCCGGATCTGTTCAAGCAGGTGGCGATCCGGATGGCCAAAAAAGTGGCAACCAACCCGGCCTCCCTCCTCTACCGAAAATTTGGCACCTCGATTCTGGTGGAGTTTAAAAATCCCCGGGGCGACCTGCCCGGGAAGAACCACCAAGAAGTTCAGTTCCCGGCGGTGGAGAAGATCAACGCCCGGGCCCTGGATAAATATGTCTATAAAAATTCCGGTTGTTATAGTTGTCCAATCCGCTGCGCGCGGAATTCCCGGGTCGAATCCGGTCCCTACCAGTGCGAGACCGAGGGCCCGGAATACGAGACCATAGATTCCTTCGGACCGATGGTCTGGAACGATGACATGGAGTTGATCATCTACGCCAATAAACTCTGCAATAATTTCGGGATCGACACCATCTCAACCGGGGTTATCCTGGCCTTCGCGATGGAGTGCCATCAGAGGGGCTATCTGAATGACGATGATCTGAGTCTGGAATGGGGTGATAAAAAATCCATCCTCGGCCTGCTGGAGAAGATCGTCTATCGGCAGGGAATCGGTGATATTTTAGCGGAAGGGGTCCGGCGGGCCAGTAAAAAAATTCATCCCGATACCGAGAAGTTCGCGCTGCACGTCAAGGGGATGGAGAGCGCGCGGCAGGAGCCGCGCACCAACCGGGGGTTGGCCCTGGGGCACGCCACCTCCAACCGGGGCGCCGACCACCTCTACGGCCTCTGCACGATCGACCAGACCCATAACCGGGAGGCGGCGGACCTCTTCTTCCCGGGCAGCACCGACGAGATCCTGGATGTCTTCTCCCAGAAATATAAGCCGGATATGATTAAACTGGCCGAAGCCTACTCGGCGGTCTCCGACGCGCTCGGTGTCTGTAAATTCTCCACGCTGGAAAACTACGCCCTGATGCCGAAGGATCTGGCCGAGGGGATCAATGCTCTGGATCCAAGCTTTCATTTTAACGGGGAGAGCCTCCTCCTGGCCGGAGAGCGGATCGTTAACCTGGAACGGATGTATAACTATCGCCACGGACTGCGGCGTAAGGACGACCTGCTCCCGGAGCGGTTCACAAAAGAGCCGGTCAGCCTGCGGGAAGAAGTTGACGGAGTGTTGACCGATAAGATTTACATAAAAGATCTGGTGGTGGATATTGATGAGATGTTGGACGGCTATTACGCCTTGCGCGGCTGGACCGCAGACGGCGTACCCACTGTTGCCAAA
This sequence comes from uncultured bacterium, assembly GCA_937885075.1. Taxonomy (GTDB): domain Bacteria; phylum Auribacterota; class Erginobacteria; order Erginobacterales; family Erginobacteraceae; genus CAKZYZ01. Next base: position 2,620 of record CAKZYZ010000053.1, read on the forward strand.
TTGAAAGAACTGGGGTTGGAAGATCTGATCAAGGACTTAGTTGGAGAAAAGTTATAAGTACCTAAAGTTATTCGCTTTCACCCGAGGGAGGGAGGGGCGATAAAAAGATGAAGATCGAACATCGAACGGCAAAGGACTAAAGAAAAAACGAATATCGAACCGCATAATATCGAATGTCGAAGTAAAAGAAGCCATAAAAGCCGAGGCGAGGTGAATCAGCATGTATACCATTGTTAATAAGTCATACCCCAGAATCGATGGGAGAGAGAAGGTTACCGGCCGGGTGAAGTTCGGAGGTGACCTGAACTTCGATTACCAACTCTATGCCAAAACCCTGCGGAGCCGGTATCCCCATGCCCGGATCGTCGCGATTAACACGGAAGAAGCCGAAAAACTCCCCGGAGTACGGGCGATCATTACCGCTCAAGACACCCCGGGTCGGAATGAGATGTGGGGGAAGTTCCCGGTCCTGGCCGCAGAGGAAGTTAAGTATATCGGTGACGGGGTAGCGGTAGTAGCGGCCGAGAGCATGGCTATCGCAGAGGCGGCGGTCAAATTGATCGAGGTTACCTATCAGGAACTGCCCGGCCTGGTCACTCTGGAAGCGGCTATGGCGCCCGACGCCCCCCGGGTTCACCCGGACGCGGCAGGCAATCTGATCCCGCACTCATACCACCGGCTCCGGGCCGGCGACGTAGATAAGGCGTTCACGGAGGCAGACGTAGTGATCGAGCGAACCTATCGGACTCATTTTGTCGACCAGGCCTATATCGAACCGGAGGTTGTCATCGCCCTCCCCGACCCCTACCGGGAAGGGGTGGAGATCCATGGCTCATTCCAGAATCCCTATACCATGCCGGAGAATGTCGGCCGGGTTCTCGGTCTGAAGATCAGCCAGGTAAAGGTAATTCAGTCCACGATCGGCGGAAGTTTCGGGGGGAAGGATGAATCGATGATGGTGATGGCGGCCCGGGCCGCGGTTCTGGCGCAAAAAACCGGGCGCCCGGTCAAGATGGTCCTGACCCGGGAGGAGAGCCTGCTGGAGAGCTGCAAACGCCACCCGTTTTTGGCTCATCATAAGATCGGGGCAAAAAAAGACGGCACGATTACGGCGCTGGAGGATGAGATCTCGGTGCAGGGCGGGGCCTATAATAATAAGGTGGAGTATGTGGACTGGCGCGGCTCCATCCACGCTACCGGGCCTTACGCCATCCCCAATATTAAGACCGATATCCGGGGGTTCTTCACCAATACAATCTATGGAGGGGCCTACCGTGGGTTTTCCGCCCCCCAGCTGGTCTTCTGCCACGAATCGCTGATCGATGAACTGGCGGAAGAACTGGGAATATCTCCGAAAGAGATCAGGTTAAAGAACTGCCTGAAGATCGGCGATACCATGCCGAGCGGCCAGGTGCTCACCGAAGGCTGGATCCCCGCTCCCCTGAAGGAGCTGATCGAGGATACCTGCGGACGGGCGGAGTACGACCGAAAAGTCGAAGAGTTCGCTCAGGCCAACCGTGGGCCCTCCCCGATCAAGAAGGGGATCGGGATGGCTCTCACCTTCCGGGGGGCCGGACAGGGGGGAGAAGGGATCGATACCGCCAGCGCGGTACTCACCATCAATAAAGACGGCAGTGTCAATCTGCAGAGCGGCCTGATCGAGATGGGACAGGGGATGCGGACCGCTCACTGCCAGATCGCCGCTGAAACCCTGGGGATATCAATGGAACGGCTCACCTTCTCCAATACCAACACCCTGGTGACCATGGACAGCGGCGCCACGGTCGCCTCCCGGGGAACCCTGGCGGGGGGACAGCCGGTATTGATGGCCGCCAAGGAGTTGAAGGAGCGGCTGCATGGAGTCGCCGCCGATCTCCTGGCCTGCGATCCGGCGGATCTGATCAGCGAAGACGACGTCATCCGGGTAAAGACAGACCCGGACCGGCAAATCTCTTTTGAGGAGACGGTCCGGATTGGTTTAGGGGAACGGGGTCTCTCCCTGAGCGCCCAGGGATGGTTCAACCCGGGCCCGGTCGACCTCGACCATAAGACCGGGAGGGGAGACGCCTACCCCACCTACTGCTATGGATGCGCTGTGGCCGAGATAACGGTCGATACCGGGACCGGCAAGATCGATCTGGATAAGATCACCGCCACCTATGACGTGGGAACCGCCATCAACCCCCAACTGGTGGAAGGGCAGCTGAACGGAGGACTTCTCCAGGGGATGGGGTTCGGCCTGATGGAGGAGTTCTCGGAAAAAGACGGCTACCTGAAGACGCTGAACTTCGATGATTACCTGATCCCCGGCTCAATGGATACACCTGAACTGGATGTGGAACTCCTGGAGACCGATGATGATACCGGCCCGTATGGCGCGAAGGGCGCGGGTGAACTGGGGGTGGAACTGGTAGCGCCCGCCATCGCCAACGCGCTCTTTCAGGCCACGGGGAGAAGGATTCGGGAGACACCGCTGAATCTGGAAAGAGTATTGCTGGGAAGAGCGCTTTCTAAATAATTGGGTGGGGAATAGAGAATGGGGAATAGGGAGGAAAAAGACTGAACATCGAACCAGCCGTCACTAAAGCCCCGAATCAAGTTCGGGATGCAAGCACTATGGCGGGCACGGCGTCGAACTTCGCATTGGCATGGGGCGGCGTAAAAACTAAACATTCAACGCTCAACGCTCAACTTTCAACGACACGACAAAGCGACCAAGCTGAGGTAAAACAATTCGCGTATATTTCTCCGCCCCGAAGTTTTAATCGGGGGCGAGATTAGTGGTTTAAAAAAAGCCGCCAAGCCAAGGCGAAACAATTAGTGTAATTCGTGTAATTAGTGGAGAAAAAAAGGGGGGGAGGCGGGGGCGACAAAAAGATGAACATCAAATAGGGGGAGTGCCTACATTGCAAAACTTCAAATTCATCAGACCCGAGAACCTCGATCAGGCCTGCCGGATTCTGAGCGAGAACCGGGGGAAGGTAAAGATACTGGCCGGCGGGACCGACGTGATGATCGAGATGCGCGACGATAAGCTGCCACCCTCCATCGAGATGGTCATGGAGATCAGTCACCTGGAAGAACTGCGCTTTATCGAAGATGACGGGAAGAATATCCGGATCGGCGCCGCCACCACCCACGCCGAGGTAGCGGAGAGTGAACTGATCCGGAAGAACGCGCCACTGCTGGCGGAGGCGGCCGCAACCGTTGGTTCACCCCAGATCAGGAACCGGGGGACAGTGGCCGGAAACAGTATCACCGCCTCCCCGGCGGCCGACACCATCCCTCCCCTCCTGGTCCTGGACGCGACGGTGGTTCTCCGGAGAGGGACCGAGAAGAGGGAGGTTCCCCTCCGGGATATATTTACCGGACCCAACCAGACAAATATCGGGAACGATGAGCTGGTAACCGAGATATATTTTGAAAAGCTGCCGGATGATACCCGGACCGCCTTTATTAAATTGGCCCGGCGGAATAGCGCCGCTAAATCCCGGATGAACTTCGCGGCCCGAGCCCGGCAGAACGATGCCGGAGAGGTTATCGAGCTGAGAATATCGGCCGGATCCGTAACCCCCTCCCCTGCCCGTTTCAACGCGGCGGAAAATATCCTGCTGGGAAAAATTCCGTCGGAGAGCTTACTCAAAGAAGCCGGAGAAGCGGTCTCCGGAGATATGATCCGGCAATCCGGCTACCGCTGGTCAACCGATTACAAGAAACCGGTCGTAGAATCCTTGACCGTCCGGGTTTTAGAAGAGGTACTGACGATTTATTAAAGAGTAATCAGTGATCGGCAAAGAAAAATACAGTAATCAGTGCGCATTGCCCGGCAATCCGGCCAGCTGATAACTGGCCCTTGGTCACTGATTACAGATTACTGATAACTGATAACTGTTTTTAACTGGAGGCTCAGGTGGAAACAATCGAACTTACATTTACTCTCAACCAGCGGGAAGTGACCGTATCGGTCGCCCCCAATCGAAGACTGCTGGATATATTACGGGAAGAGCTGCATCTAACCGGGACCAAGGAGGGATGCGGGATCGGTGAATGCGGGGCCTGCACGGTGCTCCTGAATGGACGGACGGTCAATTCCTGCCTGATTCTGGCGGGGCAGGCCCAGGGATCGGAGATTATCACTATTGAAGGAGTAGAAAAAGCAGGCGGTAAGCTCCACCCCCTCCAGGAGTCGTTTTTAGAAAAGGGGGCGGTGCAGTGCGGTTTCTGCACCCCGGGGATGGTATTGAGCGCACTGGCTCTGCTCCGAAAAAATTCCACCCCCAACGTAGATGAGATCAGGGAAGCTATCTCCGGCAACCTCTGCCGCTGCACCGGTTACAAACAGATCGTGGAGGCGATACAGGCAGCCGCAGGGAAACTACAGAGGAAGTAAGCGGTAAGCGGTGAGCAAAGGAATATCCAATGACCAACTTCCAACTGCCAACCGTGGATTCGCGAGATTAGCGGTTTAAAAACAGGGGCCGTGGCTGGGGGATTATTGCCAATTTTGTGCCTTTTTAGGGCTAATAAAGGGGCCGAGGTTGCGGGCGGAAAGAATGAACATCGAACGCCGAACATCGAACATCGAACATCGAACTTCCAACTTGGAAATTGGCTATTGGAAGTTGGATATTGGACATTCGGTTTTTTAATTTTTACTCGTCCTTACATGAAATGACAGCGAATCAACAATATATAATGATCCGCAGCCGTCTCCTCCTGCCGCTTGATGAAGAACTGGGGCTGGAGACCAGGATTGAAGACGGCTATCTTCTGACTGAAGGAGCGATCATCAAGGAAGTGGGTCCGTACCGTCCGGAGATCGGAGAAAGAATTATCCGGACCTATGGCGAGAAACTCCGAATCATCGGGACCGATCAAGACGGCCATCCGGCGGGTTGGGAGATTCCCTGTCTCAACGGGGTGATCCTCCCCGGTTTCGTCAAGGCCCATGGCCATGACATCCAGTCGGGCTACATCGGGATCGCAAAAGATGAATCCCTGCTGGATTGGCTGGATCATGCCGTCAGCCCCTTTTTTCATTTCCTGGACGAATCTAAAGAGGACCTCCGGGAACATCTCGGCGTGACCCCCTATCTTCTGGCTTCGCTCAAAGACCGGCTGGACGATATCTATTACGGGATTACCTCCTCCCTCAATCATATCTGTCATTTTAACCGGGAGAATCTCCCCGATCTGGTGGAGTCCAATACCCGGGCCGGAACCAGGATGGTGGCGGCGCTCGGCTGTAAAGACCGGGCCTTTGAACCCATCTTCCTGGATACGATCGAGGAGGTGATCAGCCGGCTCGATGAATGCGTGGCCGCCTTCGGAGGAGTGGAACGGTTCCGGATCATCCCCGGACCGGATCAGGTCTTCTCCAACAGCGAGAAGATGCTGAAAGCGGTCAAAGCCTGGGCCCGGGACCATGACACCCTGATTCATATTCACAGTTCAGAGGAGCCGGCCAATACCCGCCGGTTTTACCGCAAGTATCTCTCCAGTCCGGTCCAGTATCTCCATCGGGCCGGCCTGATGGATGAAAATATGATGCTGGTTCACCAGGTCAACAACACTCCGGTAGATCTGGCCATCATCAGGGAGACGGGAGCCGGCGTGGTCCACAACCCCCTGGCCAACACCATCCTGGGATCGGGGATGCCCCCGATCGTCGAGATGATGGAGATGAAGATCCCGGTCGCCATCTCCACCGACGGCTCCGGAAGCGGAGACAGTCAGAATATATTGGCCGCCGGGCGGCTCGCTTCCCAATATCAGAAGGCCTTACATCAAGATGCCAGGCTCCTCCCGGCTCAGAAGGTACTGGAGATGATCACGGTGGTGCCGGCGAAGATGCTCCGGTTGAACTGCGGCTCGCTCCGGGAGGGGAAGGATGCCGACCTGATCCTGATCGATCTCTCCCGACCCAATCTCACCCCGACCCGGTCAGACAATGTGGTAGAGAACCTGATCTGGGCCTCGGACGGCAGTGAAGTACGATGGGTGATAGTTGACGGGAAGATCCTGAAAGATGATTACCGTTTTATTACCCTGGATGAGGAAAAAGTCCGGAATGACCTTCAGGAACTCTCCCAACTATTCTTTTTGCATAGCAAAAAGAATAGTCCGGATAAAGTAGCAAACGAAGGAAACTAATTTACTGCTTCGGAATTTTCAGCCGGAGCTTGATACGCCTCTGGCGCACAATAATCTTATTTTTTCTGCGAAAAAATATGAGCGTGCATGGATTGAACCAATATTGCAGATATATTTTAAAATAAATTCGCGTAATTCGTAGTTCTTTTCAAGTAACGAAGATTCGCGAGATTCGGGGTTTAATTAAGTTGCGAAGCTAAGTCCTAAAGGAGAAGTGAGTGATGAATACCCGGATTACGCCGGCCCGGAGGACCCGGGGTATCACCTACGCGGTCCGCGATGTGGTGGTCCTGGCCGATCAGGTAGCCCGGTCCGGCCAGGAGATGCTCTATCTCAACATCGGTGACCCGAATAAGTATGATTTTCAGACCCCCCCCCATATCGTGGAAGCGGTCTCCCGGGCTATGCGGAATAATCTCAACGGTTACTCGCCTTCTTCCGGGATTGAAGAAGCGCGCCAGGCGATCCGGGATGAAGCCGGCCGCAAGGGTATCACCCATATCCTTGATGTCTTTGTTACCACCGGTGCCTCCGAGGCGATCGACATCTGCCTGACCGCCCTGGTCAATGAAGGAGAGAATGTCCTCCTCCCCTCCCCCGGTTACCCGATCTACAACGCCATTCTCCATAAACTGAACGCCGAACCGCGCTCCTACTATCTGGATGAAGAGAATGGCTGGCAGCCGGATCTCGCCAATATCGCCGCCCGGATCGATAATAAGACCCGGGCGATCGTTATTATTAATCCCAATAATCCGACCGGCGCCCTCTACCCGGAAAAGATCCTGCGCGGCATCATCGAGCTGGCCCGGGAGCACAACCTGGTTATCTTCTCCGACGAGATCTACGACAAGTTGATCCTGGACGGAAAAGAACATATCGCCACCGCCTCCCTCGATCCCGCCGCCGTTATCACCCTGGGGGGTCTTTCCAAGAATTACCTGGTACCCGGTTTCCGGATCGGCTGGGGGATTATCAGCGGCCGGGAAGAGGAACTGAGGGAGTACATCGAGGCGGCCAATAAGCTGATCCGGGCCCGGCTCTGCGCCAACCATCCCGGTCAGTGGGCGATCCGGCCGGCGCTGGAGGGGGATCAAGGCCATCTGGTCGAGTTCCGGGAAAAGCTAACCCGCCGGCGGGATCTGACCGTCGAGATGCTCAATCAGATCCCACGGATCACCTGTGTCAAACCGGAAGGTTCCTTCTACGCTTTTCCCCGCCTTCATATCGATGAATCTGACAATCAGTTCGTCCGGGAACTCATCAAAGAGACCGGAGTGGTGGTGGTCCCGGGAAGCGGTTTCGGGCAGCTCCCGGGAACCAGTCACTTCCGGGTGGTCTTCCTCCCTGCGGAGGAGATACTTATGAAGGCCTATAATAAGATCGCGGAGTTCTTTGAGACGTTCGGTAAATAATAATGTTTAAAAGTAGAGGGCACCTCCTATTCAACCACATTCAATCGTCTGTTAAATTAAAGGGGCCGAGGTTGGGGGGTTATAATTTTTTTGTTAATCATCTGTTTATAAAGGAGCAGATTAATGCCGGCAACAATAATAAAAGGTGGTTTTTTATTAGGACCCGATGGTTTAAAAAAAGACTGGGGGGTCAGGATTGAGGAGGAGACAATCACCGAGGCGGGGCCGAATCAGGAGCTGACCGTCAATGAAGGGGACCAGGTGATTAAAGTTCCATGGAGACTGATCGCCCCCGGTTTCATCAACGGTCATACACATATGTACGGCGTTCTCTCCCACGGGATCACTCTGGAGACGGAAGTGACCGAATTCTCCAGCTTTCTCGAGGATTTCTGGTGGCCCCTGGTGGAGAACCGGATCGACCACGAACTGGCGGAGAAGACCGCGCGCTGGGCCTGCGTGGAGATGATCCGGTCCGGGATCACCACCTTTCTCGATATCCTGGAAGGACCGAATTCTATTCCGGGGGCACTGGAGGTTGAAGCCGAAGTAATACGGGAATCGGGTCTGCGGGCGATCCTCACCTTCGAAGCCTGCCAGCGGATCAGCAGAGAGAACGGGGAACTGGGCCTGAAAGAAAACGCCGACTTTGTCCGCAAGTATAATCACCCGGGAGATCTGATCTCGGGGCTGATCTCGGTCCATACCCTCTTCACCGCCGACCGGGAGTACCTGGTCCAGGCAAAAAACCTGGCCGATGAACTCGGCTGCGATATCCACATGCACCTCTCCGAGAGTGTCTTTGAACCGGACTGGTCGCTGGAAAGATACGGGAAACGTCCGGTCATGGTCTATGATGAGTTGAACTACCTGGGGCCGAACGTACTGGCCTCCCAGGGGGTGCAGCTGGAACCGGATGAGATAGATATCCTGGCCAAGCGAGGAGTGCGGCTGGTCCACATGCCGCTCTCCAATTGCGAGGTCGGGGGGGGTATCGCGCCGGTTCCCGAGCTATTGTCAAAGGGCATCCCGGTCGGACTGGGGACCGACGGATATATCAATAACTTCTTCGAGGTGATGCGGGGAGCATTTCTCCTCCAGAAAGCCAAACACCTGGATCCGATGGCCATGCCGGCGGCTGATGTCTACGCGATGGGAACCACCATGGGCGCCCGGGCCCTGGGGCGAAAAGACCTCGGCCGGCTCGAACCGGGAAGTAAAGCCGACCTGATCACCATCAGCCTCGACACCCCCACCCCGATCAATGCGCGTAATATATATGAACAGTTAATTCTCTTCCGCAACCCTATTGATGTGGTTGATCTGATGGTCAATGGAACTTTCCTGATGAGAAACCGGGAACTGCTGACCATTGATGAAGAGAAGACCCGGGCCGAGATGCGGGAAGCGGCGGAACGGTTTTGGAGGAAATAGAGAATGGGGAGTGGAGAGTAGGGAGTGGACAGTGGTAGAAAAAACAAACATCGAACGCCGAACTTCGAACTTCCAACTTCGAACGAAAAGGACGAGGCAAGGCATCTCACACAAATGTTCGATGTCTCCGCTTCGCTCCGAGGGGATCAATTAGTGTAAATTAGTGTAATTCGTGGACTGCAAAGCCGCCAAGCCGAGGCGAAACAATCAGTGTTATCTGTGTAATCCGTGGACAAAAAGGGGCCGAGGTTGGGGGGAAAAAGAAAGTTGACGGTTGGCGGTTGACAGCACTGCCCGCCGTAGCCTTGGCGGAGGTTGGTTGACGGGAAAAAGCCAACCAAGTTAGTATCAGTTATTTTAGTTTTTAAATTCGCGTAGATTCGCGAGATTAGCGGTTAAAAATAGGGGACGAGGTAGGGGAATCATTTTGCGAATTTTGCGCCTTTTTGCGGCTAACAAAGGAATATAATAATGAAAATTTTCGATGGTGCTGATATCTCTACCGAACTCTGCGGGATTAAACTCCAGAGTCCCTTCATCCTCTCCTCCGGCCCCCTCTCCTACGCCGCCGAGGGGATGATCCGGGCCCATCAGGCCGGGGCGGGAGCGGTGGTGACCAAGACCATCCGTCTCCAGGCGGCGATCAACCCGGTCAACCATATCGGGATCATCAATAAAGACTCTCTGATCAACTGTGAAAAATGGGCGGATTCGGAGGCCAAAGTCTGGTTTGAGAGAGAGATCCCGATGACCAAAGCAGCCGGGGCGGTGGTAATCGCCAGTGTGGGCCATACCCAGCCGGAGGTGGAGGCGCTGGTGGCGGACTGTGAAGAAGCCGGGGCGGATATGATCGAGGTGGTCTCCTACCGGGAAGAGGATCTGATGCCGATGCTTTTAGCCGCGAAAGCCCGGGTCTCAATCCCGGTCATCTGCAAGTTGAGCGCCAACTGGCGTGATCCGGTTCTGGCCGCCAAGCAATGTATTGATGCCGGGGCGGACGCCATATCGGCCATCGACTCGATCGGACCGACCCTGAAGATTGATATCGAGCGGGCCCGGCCGGCAATGGCGAGTTCCGACGGGTACGGCTGGCTCTCCGGCGGCGCGATCCGTCCCATCGCCTTAAGGATTGTCTCGGAGGTGGCACGGCTGGGCTGTGATAATCTGATCGGGATCGGCGGGGTAACGGCCGGGCGGGACGCGATCGAGTATCTGATGGCCGGCGCCAACGCGGTTGGGATATGTTCCATCGCCATCCTCCAATCGGTGGAAGTAATCACCCGGCTCCGGAGGGAGACCTCGGTGCTCCTGGGGCAGCTCGGCTACCGTTCCATCGAGGCGGTTACGGGAGTAGCGCTGGCCAACTTCCCGGTCCGGGAGACAATAGCCAAACTGGAATTCAGCTATGACCCGGATTACGCGCCCTGCCAGGCCGAATGCCCGGCCGGGGTGGATGTCCCCCTCTATATGGACCAGGTTCTCCGGGGTGACTATATCGGAGCCTACCGGACGGTGAGCCGGACCAACCCCTTCCCTTCAATCTGCGGCCGGGCCTGCGACCATCCCTGTGAACCGGTATGCCGGCGGGCCGAACTCGACGAACCGCTCCAGATCCGCCTGATTAAAAGAACCGCCGCCGACCGGACGTTCGAGCTCTGCCCGGACGAGCTTCCCCTCCCGGAACGTTTGCCGGCCCACGGAAAAAAGATCGCTGTAATCGGTTCCGGACCGGCCGGTCTGAGCGCCGCTTATTTCCTGGCCCGGATCGGATACGGGGTCACCGTCTTCGAGGCCCTCCCGATCGCCGGGGGAATGCTGGCGGTCGGCATCCCGGACTATCGTCTCCCCCGGGAACCGCTCCGGAGAGAGATCAACCGGATTGCCGCTCTGGGTGTGGAGATCAGGACCGGAATCCGGGTGGGAGAGGATCTCACCCTCTCCGATATCCGGGAGCAGGGGTACCTATCTATAATCATCGCGGCCGGGGCGCAGGGCAATCCCGTCCTCGACATTCCGGGAGAAAAGCTTGATGGGGTCCGGTCGGGGATTAAATTCCTCCAGGATCTCAACCTGGGCAATATCTCCAGTCTGGAGGGGCGCCGGGTGACGATCCTGGGCGGAGGCAATGTCGCGGTTGACTCAGCCCGTTCCGCCCTCCGCCTGGGGGCGGAGAGCGTCACCATTATCTACCGGCGCGACCGGGAAGACATGCCGGCCTACTCCGAAGAGGTAGCAGCGGCGGAGGAAGAAGGAATAAAATTCATCTTCCGGGCCGGGCCGCACAGTATCTCCGGAGATGGTCGGGTCAGATCCATCTTCTATCAGCCGATGGAACCGGGCGATCTGGACAGTTCCGGAAGGAGAAGGCCGATTCCCGCCGATGCTCCTCCGACAGAGTTACAGACTGATATGGTAATTATCGCCACCGGACAGAAGATCGAAGCGGATTTTCTTCCCCCCATCATCGATAAGAATACCGGCCGGACCGAGGTGGCGGGAATCTACGCGGCCGGGGACTGCCTGAGCGGACCTTCCAGCATCATTGAAGCGATCGCCGCCGGGCGGAGAGCCGCGGAGGCCATCGACTTAAACCTGGGAGGATCCGGGGAGGTGATGGAAGAGGAGATCGGAAGAGCACACGTCTGAACTCCAGTCACACTGATATATCTCGTATGCCGTCTTCTGCTTGAAAAAAAAAACACACCCCCCCCCCCCCCCCCCCTTCCCCCCCCCCTCCCCCCCCTCTCTTCACCTACTCGCCCTTCAACCTATCCTCTCCTTCCCGTCTGC
>CAKZYZ010000054.1 GCA_937885075.1 uncultured bacterium
ACTTCCGGGATAACACCCATTCGGTCGGCGGAGGAACCTGGATGGACCGGCAGTGGGGAAATTTTGATACCTGTAACCTCTACTATGATTGGTTCAGTTTCCGCTTTGACGATGGTTCAGCCATGATGGCCTGGAATTTTATCGATCATGATTACCAATCAATGCCGGAGATGCGCTATCTGGCCTATTTTCCCGCTTCCGGGGAACCTCGATACTGGTACGGGGAACATGCCTTCTCCTTAACTTATGACCGATTCTGGACCTCACCGGAGAGCGGGAACGTTTATCCGGTCGAGCAAAATATCGTGACCCCGATCGGGATTTTCAGCGTTAATTCCTATTATGATGACCAGGAAACCCGGGGCGGGGTGGTTTTTCCCGAGCCGTTCTGGGAGGGGATGTGCCGGGTACACCGGGAGACTGCCGGGGGAGATCTGGTGGGAAAAGCCTATCTGGAGATGTTACGGCCTCCGCCCGCCTATAACCCCGCTTCGGTCGCGTCGGGAGATTACGACGGTGATGGGACTTCGGAGATCGCGGTCTTCCGTGATAGTTCCGGACTCTGGTCGATCCGGGGAATAAGCCGGTTTTATTTCGGGACCACGGCTGATCTTCCCGTCCCCGGCGATTATAATGGAAATGGGAAAGCCGAGGCCGGAATCTTCCGGGATGCCACCGGCCTCTGGGCCATCCGGGGGGAAACCCGGTTTTACTTTGGGGGCAGTTCCGATAGTCCCATCCCCCGGGACTATAATGGAGACGGCTCCTGCGATCCGGCAATATTCCGCGCTCCCGATGGCCTCTGGGCCATCCGGGGCCTCTCCCGCTTTTACTTCGGACAATCATCTGACCGGCCTGTTTCCGGTGATTATAACGGGGATGGAACAACCGATCCCGGGGTATACCGGTATACCTCCGCTCTCTGGGCCCTCCGGGGGATCACCCGCGGATATTTCGGTGGTCCGGCGGATCTGCCGGTAGCCGGGGATTATGACGGAGATGGAAGCGATGATATCGCTATCTTCCGCCCCAATAGCGGAACCTGGAAGATAAAATTATCTTCCGGTGCTGATTGGGAATTTTTTCTGGGTGAGAATGGAGATATACCGATTCCCGCGTCCTACCGCGGGAATAAGCCGGCCAATCCCGCGATATTCCGGCCCGCCAGTGGACTCTGGGCCATCCGGGAGATCACCCGGACTTACTTCGGTACTTCCGGCGACACCCCCGCGACCAGGTAGAAGTGGTTTTAGAAATCTATATCTTCCGGGCGCCAGGAGAGCTCTCCTTTTTCCCGCAGGGCCAGTTCGTCATCATAAGTTAATATGGGCCGACGGGCGGCAAGGACATCGTCGGTCCGGCGGATCGGGGTCTGGCGGGGAGCGTCCAGGAGCAGCTCGGGGTTGGTTTTCGCTTCTTCCGATATCTTAATCATCACCTCGATGAATTCATCCAGAATCTCTCTCCCTTCGGACTCACAGGGCTCGACCATCAGGGTCTCTTCGGCATAAGGATTGAAATGCGGGAAGTAGATGGTGGGAGGATAGTAGCCATAGTCCATCAGCCGTTTGGCTATATCCAGCGTCTTGACCCCGTACTTCTTAAAGTCCCGCCCGGTGAGAACACACTCATGGGCACAGTAACCATCATAGGAGGGGCGGTAATAATCTTTTAACTTTGTCAGCATGTAGTTGGCATTGATAACACTTGCCTCCGAAGCCCGGCGCAGGCCCTCCGGCCCCATGGAGAGAATCCAGCAGTAGGCTTTAACCAGAACCGAGAAGTTGCAGAAGAAGGCCCGCATCATCCCGATACTCTTCTCCCCCGGAGACCGGAGGCGGTACTTCTCCCCGTCAAAGACAACCACCGGCGAGGGGAGATAGGGCGAGAGAAATTTCTTCACCCCAACCGGGCCGGCGCCGGGGCCGCCGCCGCCGTGGGGCGTGGAAAAAGTCTTATGGAGATTGAGATGGACCACGTCAAAACCGGTATCTCCCGGACGGAGGATACCAAGGGTAGCATTGAGATTGGCCCCATCGTAGTAGAGGAGCCCGCCCTTGCCGTGAACAATCTTCTCGATCTTGTCAATACTATGGTCGAATAACCCCACTGTATTAGGATTGGTCAGCATCATTCCAGCCGTATCTTCGTCCATCAGCCGTTCCAGTTCCGCGATATCAACGGTTCCTGACTCATTCGACTTAAGCTCCACCACCTTAAAACCGGCCATCGCCGAGGAGGCGGGGTTGGTCCCATGGGCGGAGTCCGGCACCAGCATCTTACTCCTCTTCTCTCCCCGGTCCTTAAAATACTCCCGGATAACCAATACCCCGGTCAGTTCCCCGTGGGCGCCGGCAGCCGGTGCCAGGGTATAGGCATCCATCCCGGTAATCCGGCAGAGAAGACCGCTCAACTCATACATCAGCCTCAGACACCCCTGAACGGTATCAGCGGGAGCAAAGGGATGGGCATGGATAAAGTTATCCTGGGCGGCCAGTGGTTCGTTGATCTTGGGGTTATACTTCATGGTGCAGGACCCCAGCGGATAGAAACCGTCTTCGATGCCGTAATTATATTTAGAGAGTTGGGTGAAATGACGAACCACATCAATCTCGGCCACCTCGGTCAGTTCCCTCTTCTCCCCCAGGCCATACGGAGGTATGCAGTCCTCAATCGCAATCTCCTCGAACCGGTCCCCGGGGAGAGAGTACCCTTCTCTTCCTTTTACGCCCTTTTCAAATATCAACTTCATTTTTTTATTTATTCTGCCACTAAGACACAAAGACACTAAGGGAAACATAAATGGAACAATTTTTCTTTCTTTGTGTCTTAGTGCCTTTGTGGCATATATTTTTTAAGCGAGAATCTCTGCAATGTGATCAAGTTCCCCGCGGTTAAAGATTTCGGTGACGGCAAAGAGGGCAGTATTCTCCAACTCTTCATCTCCGAGAAAGACTCCGGGTGAAAGCGGGGGGATGAATCCGTTTTTCAGGAGCAGTTCTCTGATCTCAAGAATTGGTTTCTTGCTCCGGAGGAGAAATTCGTTAAAGAACGGATAGTCGTAGATCCGTTCAAAGCTGCCTCCGGATACCAGTTTCTCCTCCAGGTAATGGGCGGATCGGGTATTGAGCAGGGCAATTTCGTGGAGGCCTTCCGTCCCCACCAGGGAGAGATAAATATCGGAGGCGATGATATTGAGGCCATGATTGGAACAGATACAGGAGGTCGCCTTCTCCCTCCGGATATCCTGCTCCCGGGCCCGGGACGTCATCACGAAGGCTCTCTTTCCGTCCCGGTCCACTGTCTCGCCCACGATCCTCCCCGGAAGCTGCCGGAGGAACTTCTTCCGGGCTGCCAGGTAGCCGTTATAAGGACCGCCGAAGCTGAGGTCCATCCCCAGTGACTGTGCCTCGGCGGCAACGATATCAACATCCATCTCGCCGGGTGATTTCAAGATACCGAGTGAGATACTCTCCGCTACCACCTGGATAAAGAGGGCGCCGCGATCATGGGTCAGTTCCGCCAGTTCCGCGATCTTCTCAATCCCGCCGAAGAAGTTCGGACTCTGGACGATCACGGAAGCCGTATCATCAGCCAGTATCTCTTTCAGTCCGGAGATGTCGACGAGCCCATCCCGATACTGGAGCTCAATTATCTCCGTCTCATGGGGACCGGTATAGGTCTCGATGACCGCCCGATAATGCGGGTGAAGGGCGGAGGAGATGATGATCTTATTCTTCTTGGTCAGGCGGAGGGTCATCAAAGCCGCCTCGGCGACCGCCGACGCTCCATCATACATTGAGGGTATCACCACCTCCATCCCGGTCAGACGGGAGAGGTAGGTCTGGAGTTCGAACATCGCCTGGAGGATCCCCTGACTCCGCTCCGGCTGATAGGGGGTGTAAGCGGTATAAAACTCTTCCCGGCTCAGAAGAGCGGAGACCGCCCGGGGAACATAATGCCGATAGGCGCCTGCTCCGAGTAGCGGTTTCAAGGAGGAAAAGTCGGCGTTTTGCCCGGCTAAAGCAGCCAGGTGTTCCTCCAGTTCCAGCTCCGAGAGAGGTCCGGGAATATCCAGATTGCCTTCAAATCGCACCCCCTCAGGGATGGTAACGATCAGCTCCTCAAACGAAGAGACCCCGATCTCTTCCAGCATCTCCTGCTGCTGCTCTGCTGTATTGGTGATGTAGCGCATAGTTCCGAAGTGCCTAAAGTACTTAAAGTTTTCAGCCAGAGGCTGATCCGCCTCTGGCGGAGAAGTGCCTTCCTCCGTCGCTAAAGCTATGGCGGATAGAAAAAGTTATTCGCTTTCGCCTGGCGTTCAGGCATCAGAATCCTGCACAAGACAGAGGCTTAAATTTAAAAACTCCTCGTTGGCGCTGGAAAGCCGGATATTCAAGCGCAGCGATACTACAACTCCTACAAAGAATGCCGGAGGCATTCTGATCCTACAAGTCCTAGAGCGAACACGAAAGGACGATGCAGCATATTTTAGCTCTCTTCCTCCAGGTATTTCTGATAGGCACTGTAATTCATCATGCCGGCCAGCTCGGATGAGTCGGCTATTTCGATCTCCACTAACCAGCCGTCGCCATAAGGATCTTCATTGATTTTTTGAGGGCTGTCTTCCAGATCGGCGTTCACCGCGATAATCTTACCGGCTGCCGGAGCATAGACATCGGAAGTAGCTTTTACCGATTCCAGAGTAACGATGCTGTCTCCCTTGTTCACCTCAGTTCCCGCTTCGGGAAGTTCCACATAGACAACGTCAGTCAGCTCTTTCTGAGCGTAATCGGAGACACCAATCCGAGCCGGAGACTTACCGGATACGATCCATTCATGGTCTTTCGAGAATAGTAACTCTTCAGGATTCATAATTCCTCCTTTTTTTCAATAAAAGATATCTAATGAGATGGCTGAAATATTTTTTATGTTATCTCTATCTCGTGATGATAGTCTTTTTTCAAAACTAAATTAGCGAACGCAGTGAGCTAATTTATTACCAGGTTCTCTGCGCATGGGCCCTTCGCTTGGGGCGCTGAGGGTCGATAATCATCTTCTCGATCCCTTTCTCCTTCATACTTATGAAATTATTCCAGCGTTTTGAACCGATAATTTTCTCGATCGTACCGGGATGAAGGGCTTGAAGCGGGAGACAGAACTTGAGCTTGGTAGTACAGATCTCCGATAGTTCCACTCCTTCATCAGTAAGGGTTAGTTTAACAATAAAAAGACCATTAATCGTAGGACTTTCAAACTGATAACCATTTTCTACTCTTTTCGCGATCATTGTTTCTTTTCTCCATTCATTAATTATTCATATTTTTTTAGCAGACCTGTCTTCTCATTGAACTCCTTGATCAGTTCATCCCATTCCTCATAGGCATGGAACTGCTTGGACCAGTAGTCATCATCATACCACTGGGCGTTGAGTTCTGCCAGTTCTTTGCCCTGCTGCTCGATCCAGGTAAAGTACTTGAGGTTATGCATACGCTTCTTGTCCCAGTAGGTCAGCTCTTTCATCCAATCCAATCCCTGGGCCATCAATGATCTCTCAAAATCCAGGATCGCTTTCATCTCGGTATAGTCACCAAGATCTTCCTGTAACTCCTCAAGGCGGGATCCATACATATCTACCGAATCGGTGGCCACGGTTACGATGATGGAGTCATCATTCATCTCGTAGTACTTTGCCATCTTGATACATCCTAATAGATTAGCAATTGATGAGATCCCCAGCAGATTGAGCTTCTCAACCAGTTCAGGAGCAATACCTTTCTTCTTCAGGTAAGCCATCCCGGCTGGCTCATTGAAGAGGCGAAGCAGGTCCATGCAGTCCTGATCGTCGATATCTACCACCATATCCATGTTCCGGATATTATGGATCCAGGGGACATGTTTGTCTCCGATGCCTTCGATCCGGTGACCGCCATACCCGTTATAGAGCAAGGTCGGGCACTGAAGGGCTTCCGCGGCCGCTATCTTGATCTCGGGGAACTGCTCTTTCAGGTACTCGGCACTCCCCAGTGTCCCGGCGGAGCCCTGTGTCAGACAGATGGCGCGGAGTTTTTCTTTCCCCCTTCTCTCCTGATAGTAGATCTCTTCCATCGCCCGGCCGGTGCAGACATAGTGCCAGATCGCGTTGCCGATCTGGTCGAACTGATTCAGTACCACGATCTCGTCCGGACGTTTCATCTTCAGCTCTTTGGTCTTATCATAGACCTCCTTCACGTTGCTCTCACAACCCGGAGTGGCGTATATCTCGCACCCGACTTTCTTCAGCCAGTCGAACCGTTCCCGGGACATACCCTCCGGGAGAACAGCGATCGATGGACAGGCCAGGAGATGGGCGTCATAAGCGCCGCCCCGGCAGTAGTTCCCGGTCGAAGGCCAGAGAGCCTTCTGGCAGGTAGGATCGAACTCACCCTTGATCAGTTTCTCGACCAATGGTCCGAAGGTCGCTCCCACCTTGTGGGCGCCGGTGGGAAAATACTTCCCGACCAGCATGAAGATCCGGGCCCGGATTCCGGTCAGTTCCCGCGGGATCTCGATATAATTGACCTTCCCGAATCCGCCGCCAAAATCAATCGGCTCGTTCTTCCAGGTGATCCGAAACATATTACGCGGGTTTAAATCCCAGAGGCCGATATTTTTCAGCTCATTCCGAATCCCGGCCGGGACCTTCTCCGGGTTGGCCATCTGCTCATAGGTGGGGAGGATGATATCCCTCTCCCGGCAGCGCTTGATGGTGTTTTCCAATACCTTCTTCTTATCCAGCATCTTCAATTCTCCTTTAAAATTTTTCTCTGAAAGATTTCAAGTGACCCCCGATTGAATCAATCGGGGAGTGGTTGATTAAACTAAGTTTATTTCATTGAGCCAACCCCGATTACATCGGGTTGGTGCGTCCAAAAAATTGCACGGGAATGCACGGGAATGCTGACCATGTTTAACAAAAGAACCCCTTGGCGTCAATCGGGTTTTAGAAATTTAGAACTTATCCCTCACTTCGTTCGGGAAACTAAATTGAACTACGAATTTCGCGAATTATGCTGATTCGGGGAAAAACAATCCGCTTCCCCGCAAAATGCCTTTGGCATCGCGGGGTAAAAATCCGCGGTTTATTGTCCCGAGACTTAATATTAAACAACTCGGGATCCCGAAGTATTTCGGGGAAATTCCAGAGCAATCAGTCAATCGGCGGGGGGAGTTCGTTGGCCGGGACACGAAATGTCCCGGACATGATATCGCGGCGAATCTGGTTGATCATATTTTTCAACTCCAGAGAAATCTTCCCCTCAAAACTATGATAGGGCGCCAGGTATGCCCCGCCTTTCGCCATCATAGACCACTCCCGCAGATCCAGGGCTTGATACCGCTCGTCCTGAACATCGGTAATGACCTTCTCAACCGTGGGCCAGAGATCCCAGACCGTCCCTGTTATTACCGTATCCTGGGCCAGTGAGTATTGGTCCTGGAGATTTCCAAAGGCCGTTGCCCCGTTATCCAGGCAGGCCCGGATAACACCGGGAGTCCCCGCGAAGATATAGTCGGCCCCGGCCTTGATCATCCGGGTTGCCTCCCGGGCGGCGGAGGGAGGATCAAAACGGCTCTCGATAAAAGCGCTCATAACCCGCGCCCCGGGGTTCACCTCCCGGAGACCGCGGATGAAGGCGTTCAGAAGGCAGTCCGCGGCCGGGTCCGAGAGGCCGCCCACAACTCCGACAATATTCGTCTTCGTGCGCCGGCCGGCGATCAACCCGCAGAGATAGGCCGGCTCATAAACCCAGCTATTAAAGACGGAAAGATTAGGGGCGGTTGGACCGAAGTCGGAGCAGAAACAGAACGCGATATCCGGATAGTCCCGGGCCACCCGCCGGATAATATCTTCAGAGTCCGGCGCGTCCCCGAAGATTACCAGATACCCCTTCTCCGCGTAATCATTCAGCACTCTCTTCATCTCTTTGGAGCTGACATTAGCGGTCACATCGCAGACCACCTCCATCTCCCTCTCGGCCTTTTTAAGTCCCTGATAGATAACCGCCGCCCGGGGATCTTCCAGAGAGGTAGAGAAGACTCCTGCCACCTTCATCTTATCACCAATTCCGGGATCGGGACTACAACCGGAGATACCGACCAGCACCAGTGCGGCAGTCGCGAAGCAAAACCAGGTTCTCTGACAATTATACATGATGACCTTTAAGTGATTTATTCATTGGAACCGGTCTCCCGGTTGGAACGGCTGAAATGGTTCCCCTCCACCGCCTTATAATAAACCTCCAGTGTATTCCGGGCCGTCTTCTCCCAGGTAAAACCGGCCGCGTGGGATCTTCCTTTCTCTATCAACTCCGCCCGAAGATGATCATTGGATACACATGCCTTAAGCGCGCGGCTGATGCCCTCCACCGAGTAGGGATCAAAGAGATAGGCCGCCTCCCCGGCCACCTCCGCCAGCGACGGCAGGTCCGAGCAGGCTACCGGTAATCCCGACCGCATTCCTTCCAGAACCGGCAATCCGAATCCTTCCAGAAGAGATGGGAAGACCATCATAGCGGCATCGGCAAAAATAGCCTCCTTAACCCGCCCGGGAATCCAACCGGTGAAAGTTACATGATCATTCAAAGCCAGACGTTCAACCACCTCTTTCAGATGCTGGGAATAGCGGTTATGCTGCACCCCTACAATTACCAATCTATACTGCTTCATCTCATCTCTAAAATGATAAAATGCTTCCAGAAGACGGGCAATATTTTTATGCGGATGGGCGGCCGCCACCGTGAGAATATAGGGAGAGGTGATCCCATGTTCACGGAGAATCACGGCCCTCTCTTCCGGGGGGGGAGGGGTAGAAATCATCTCTCCGCCGCCCATATATACCGAGTTAACCTTCCAGAAAGGGAGGTCCAGCGCCCAGAGGATCTCATCCCGGGAATATTCAGAGAGAGCGATCAGTGCTTGCGCTCGATGGGCCGAGTGTTTCACCAGAAATTTCATCCACTGCCGAGCCAAAAAAGGAAATGTCTCCGGGAATTCAAGATAGATCAGATCGAGTATGGTAACCACCGAGGGACAGGGACAGAAAAGAGGAGCGACAAAGCCGGGAGAATGGAGGACATCAATACCCTGCTGCCGGGCCCGGTAGGGAAGGACCATCTGTTCCCAGGCGATCCGGTGCGGACGGATCAGAGCCTTAACCGGACAGTGGTGCTCCCGAAAATTATCCCCCAGATCAAAGGTCCCGCGGTTCTCCCGGTTGGTGAAGACGATATACTCATTCTCCCGGTCGATCCGCGCCAGGGCGGAGATAAGCTGGCGGAGATAGATCTCGCTCCCCCCGACCCGGCCGGGGATAAGATATAACGCGTTGATGCCGATCCTCATTAATTTTTTCCTTGAAAAAAATTAGTTTTGAAAGTGTACCTGAGATTCTCAGGATTATTTAAACCTAAATTACTACTTCGAAATTTCGCTCCGAAAGTCTATCTATTATGTACCCGCAATAACATAAGTGTGTTATCAAAAAGACAACATTAAATAAATGTTTTGAAAAATTCGTGTAATTCGCGAAATTCGTAGTTATTTATCTTTTTCTTTTTCATTTGCGAAGATTCGCGAGATTCGCGGTTAAATAAGTGCTATTCCTTCAGCGCTAATTCCTTCGCGGAAAGTTTGAATCGCTTCAGCCAACCGTAGAACTCCCGGTTGCTTGCCTTCTTCATATGGTTAATCTCCAGCCGTTTCCGCCACATCATGGGAGCACCGACCAACGCGGCCAGATGCGCTTTAATCAATATCCCCAATAGCTCAAGCGGAGAGTATTGCCGGGCAAATTCTCCGGCCGCGCCCTTTCCGGCCAGCACCCCATATACCTGATATATCATCCTGAGCGCCGCGAAGACCGGAGCCAGCAGCAATGCTCCCGGTGGAAAGTTCTTTATCGTCAGCCAGAGCCGATTCCGCTCCACCAGAAACGCCTTGAAGGGAGAGTAGGCTCCGGTAGTAGCCGAATACTTATGATAGACTATCGATGAGGGAACATAGATAACCTTCCACCCGGCCAGACGAACTCTTAGTGAGAGATCGGCATCCTCGCCATAGATAAAGAAATCATCATCCAATAGACCCACCTTATCCAGAGCCTCCCGCCGGACCAGGAAGGCGCAGCCACTCGGAGATAACACCTCTTCCTCCCGGTCATACTGTCCCCGGTCCTCCTCCAGCCGTCCCCTCCCCCGAAAGGTCCCATCCCGATAAATAATATGTCCTACATTATCAATAATCTCAGGCTGGTAATAGGAAAGAATCTTGCAGGCGGCCATCCCATAGTCAGACCGCCGCGCCAACGCTTCAACCATATTTTTCAGCCAATCGGGGTGAAGCCTGGTATCATCATTTAAGAGAGCCAGATACTCCCCCCGGGCTGCCCGCAGGCCGATATTGTTCCCTCCGGTATATCCGATATTCTCCGGCAGCTCGATAATCCGAACAGAATCACCGAAGCGTTCCCGGACAAATTTTGCCGACCCGTCGTTCGACCCATTGATAACCAGGATTACTTCCAGTGCCTTATAGCTCTGATTCTTCAACGACTCCAGGCACTCTTCCAGATGCTCCCGACCGTTACAGGTCAGAACCACTACCGAAGCAAGATTTATACTGCCGGCCATATTAGTTAGCTCCCTGAACTATCTATTGATTAGAGATAGTATCTATCCCCCAACTCAATTCCGTGGTATACTGACAGTAGTAGAAAATATTGGAATTTTGGAATTACGGTCAATCGGTCAGACCCTATACCACCTGACTGTTGTAGCACAATTCAGAGAGTTTACGCAATTCGTACTTATTAACTGAACGTAAGCTTTCAGTGAACCCCGTCCTCTCGTAGCGGCTGCCTTCAGGCTGCCACACTATGGCGACCTAAAGGTCGCCGCTACGAGTACAGGGCGACGGGGTTTACTAAAAGCTTACAACTGAACACTATTTTCCCGGTAGAGTCTAAGATTTGAAAGAAGCAAAAGATACGCCGGAATCCCTCTATCGGTACAATTTAATTGCGGTCACCATAATTCTATTGAAGCCTGATCGGTAATTATTTTAACCATCACCTTTATATCCTTATTATTGAAATCTGTAAAATAAAGAGGGAGTGAACAGATGGCCGCTTCTCGCTGGCAGATTACTTTGATTTTGCTTTTACTGTCCGGAATATTTTTAATAGCGGGATCAGCCCCGGCTTTTAACGTCGTCGCCGGATTCCCGGACCGGGTCTTTGCTCCCTACGTGGACGTCTGCATCTATCCCCGGTTCCTCATCACAAACCAGAACCAGGCGATGGGGACAAAATACTATACCCTGGCCTTCGTGATCAGCGACTCGGGCGGCAATGGAATCCCCACCTGGGGCGGATATATGGAATATGCAACCTCGGGTGATTGGTATCGCGATGAGATTAACGGCATCCGGGCGCGGGGGGGTGATGTAATTGTTTCCTTCGGCGGAGCGGCCGGGACCGAACTGGCCCTGGCTCATGATAGTGTCGACTCCCTCCGTTCAGCTTACCAATCGGTCATCAATACCTACAGCCTGACCTGGGTTGACTTTGACATCGAGGGGGCGGCGGTCACCGATTCGCCCTCGATCGACCGGCGCAATAAGGCCATTAAAATCCTGCAGGATAATAACCCCGGCCTGAAGATCGCCTACTGTCTCCCGGTCCTCCCCTCCGGCCTGACCCAGGCTGGGATTAATCTTATGCAGAATGCCCTCGATAATAATGTCCGGGTGGATCTGGAGATCGGAAGAGCACACGTCTGAACTCCAGTCACACTGATATATCTCGTATGCCGTCTTCTGCTTGAAAAAAAAAAAAAAAAAACACAATAAATAAAACAACCCTCATAAACATCCCTATCACAAAGTCAGTATACATCCACTCA
>CAKZYZ010000055.1 GCA_937885075.1 uncultured bacterium
GAACTGGCCCTGTGCTGGGTACATGATGGTCGGCATTACAAGAAATTATCTCCCTTTTTCTTTTCCCATCTTCAACACGTTGATGATTTTCTGAAGCGATACTGGGAATTTTATGATAAGTTGCTTGGATACAAAAAAGATCCAACCGCGGAGTTAAAGGCAAAGCTGAATGAGGAATTCATCAACTTGCTATATTGAACCCTACGTTAAATATTTTGCTGCCGATATTTATTATTTTACTGTTGGCGTTGACGATACTGTATATCTTTATGATGTATTGAATATCAATCCAACTCCAACTCCTGAACCAACTCCAACCCCTGAACCAACTCCAACCCCTGAACCAACTCCAACCCCTGAACCAACTCCAACCCCTGAGCCAACTCCGACCCCTAAGCCAACAGTAACTCCAGAGCCCACATCAACTCCAACGCCAACCATAATCCCAACCCCTAGTACAATTCCGACACAAGCTCCAACTCCAATCTATCTAACTGTGGACTGGGATGATTATGATGGAGACAATACAACGGATATATCCGTATATGACCCAAGTTCAGGTGAGTGGGATATTCGTAATATAACCAGCGGTGTAGTCTGGGGCGGTGGTTCAGATGATATACCATCTCCGGGCGATTATGATGGTGATGGTTCTGCGGATCTGGGGTATTTCGACCACACTACCGGCCATTGGAATGTGATAGATACTGGGACCGGTTCTGTAATAGTGGATGACGTTACTTATGGTACGGCAAGAGACCTGCCCGTACCGGGAGACTTCGACGGGGACGGTACTACCGATCTGGCGACCTGGCGGCTTTCCGACGGTCGCTGGCGGATCAGGGATATCACCAATGTCTGGTACGGCCAGGTTGCCGGGATGATTCCGGCACCGGGTGACTATGATGGCGATGGCTCTTGTGACATTGCCATCATCCTTCCGTCCACCGGGATATGGTACCTCCGAAATATTGGGAACCGCACATGGTGGGCGAATAATTGCTTGCCTAAACCGGGAGATTACAACGGCGATGGAACTACTGATATTGCTTTCTACCTGTATGCCACCCATATGTGGTACATCAAGGATGTGACTACCGTATACTGGGGCATTGACACCGATATTCCTTGCTTTGGTGACTTTGACGGTGACGGTGCGGCCGACATGACTGCATATCAACCGGGTATTGACCGTTGGTGGATCTTATATTCGGGAGGTCCTTATAACTATATAGATTTTGATGCATCGGATACGGATAGTATTGTTACTGGGGCTACTGGTTATTAATCGGTAATAAACAATTTAAATGATCAGGCCCTGGCTAATGTTTGAGTATCACTAGCCAGGGCCAATGGTCAGAATGATACCGGATTCATTGATTTGGTGGGGGAAGCGGATAACTTCACTCTGAGTTATCTTTCTCATGATCTCCCTGAATATATACCTGGATACCGCCTATTCCCCCAGCTCTTGGATAATCGCCCATAAGGTGGAGGTGCTGCCAACTTTCTAAATTTTATAATACCTTAATAATTTTATTGGGCTATGCACCTGTCTCCCGTGAAATTGATATAACCCAAAGGAGATCAAGTTATTAGTTAAAATTTGTCTATTATCTATGATTAACTCGTAACTCTTTCGGGAACAAAAAGATATATTATTTCCACGGGAGACAGGTGCATAGGCCTATAATTTTATTAATCTCTTTTTCTGATTCATAGGTAGAGCTTTCCCTGGCTGGTGAGAGGTTTTCAATTATTGTATGCACATTAATGTACTTCAGATAGTGGTAATTTGAGACATACCCAATTATTCTCCTGCTTGAGAGAATTTAATATCCGATAACATTGAATCTGAGATAAAGATAACACTCCCAGAGTCTCTGTAACGCTCTATCCACGAGGGATGTATTCTTAGCAACTGAGCAATGCCCGAGTTTGATTTAAGGAGGATGATGTCATGCGGGTAATCATTTAAGAATTTCAGCCAACCGTCTCGGCCATAGAGGAAATCGAAATACTCCTCGCTTATCTCATGCGGGTAAACTGTTTCATAACGCCCATCCAGGGCTACCAGGCAATCCGGGAAAAAGTGACAGATAATGAATTCTCCCCAGTCGAAGGCGGCTAAAATGTTCCCCTTTAAGTTGTGTTTTCTCATGTAGTTAATCGCTCCGATAGGATAATAGGATGCTGATATTTTCCCATCGGTCTGATCTTTGCTTCTTGTCTTTAAATCAAAAGGTGATCCCATTATAAATTTCGAGGAAAAGAAAGCGAGTGAGTCGATTAAAAACAGAGAAATCAGTATTACCACAATCAATTTTCTTAAATTCTTAATACGATAGCTGAATTTATCCCAGCAAATATTGAAATAAAGCGGCATATAGGTAACAAAGACCAACCCAAAAAATACAATATGACGTATGGACTTAAAACCCATGTATGCCGTACCTAATAAAAGGAATATCGACGTCAAATGTCGTCGGCGTCGATAACACACGGTAAAGGTCAGGGAGAGACAAACTAGAGAGATGAAGAATATACTGTCCCAGAAATATCTGTCGCCTTTTATGCAGGAGAAAACTGATTGCCACTCGACTATCTCCGGTCGAGGCATCGTTATCGCCTTGACCAGATATGTCCAGTACTTAATCCCGTATGGATTGATTAGTGTAACCAATATCGCAAACGGCAATACCTTGCAATAAGGCTTATACTCTCTCCCCGAAGCGGCTTCACCAACCATGTATAAGAAAAGCAATCCGATCCCAGCGACAAAGCCGCCGTGAAGGTTACACCATAAGAGTTGAATTAATACTAACCACCATAAGGATCTCCATCGTTTTGTTATTCTATAGTTTTCCAGGATATAAAGGTTAAGGGCGAAAAAGAAATACGTGAAGAGCTGTGCTCTAACTGGACTGTACCCAAATGGTATGATATAGAGGGCCAAATATAGAGCTAAGCCTATCGCAATCGGCTTAGCTCCTTGTTTCTTGGCTGCAGAGTAGATACTTCCCAAAGATACAATCCCTAATAGAAATTTTAGTAATTGTAATCCAAAAGCTCCGAGAGCTTTATAGATGGGGAAGAACAGGACTCCCGTCAGCCATTCGTGATAGACCCAAAGGTCTTTTGTAGGTAGGTATGAGAAAATGTCGTGGTAGGGGAAACTTCCAGAATTCCAGTACAGTCGACCAAAAGCCAGATAGCCCCACAAATCATAATCCGCTTGATTCTTTGCAAGGTGTCCCAAGCTTAGGGCGATTAATCCAAGGCAGATAACAATCTCTGTTAGATTTGTGGTAGAGATGAACTTTCTTATGAGATTCTTCATGGGATCATGAACAATTAAGGCCATTTTACTTTCAGATAGTTTAATCATATATAAACATCTATCGTTTGAAAATAGTTTGCAGAGCTAAAATTTAAAATGAGTGCTCAGGGCCGGGGAAAGTTTTGTCTTCTACATCTTTCTTATATTCCTTGAAGGCCTGGAGCATGATCTTGTTCACCTGCGCGTACTGCTTGACAAATTTTGGTTTAAAATCATCCAATATCCCCAGCAGATCGTGAGTTACCAGGATCTGCCCATCGCATAACGGCCCCGAACCGATACCGATGGTGGGGATGGAGATGGCGGAGGTAATCTCCCCCGCCACCTGAGCGGCGACACATTCCAGAACCACCGCGAAAGCGCCCGCGGCTTCCAAGGCTTGCGCGTCTTCCATAAGTCGGGCGGCCGATCCATTATCCTTTCCCTGGAGAATATATGCTCCATCCTTGAGAATATCCTGCGGCAATAACCCAATATGGCCCATCACCGGGATACCGGCCCGAACCATCTTCTTTACCAGCGGAGCCATCTCTTTTCCACCTTCCAGCTTGATGGCCTGGGCGCCCGCCTCCTGGATAAAATGGCCGGCATTGCGCAGAGCCTCATCATCGTTTACCTGATAAGAGAGAAACGGCATATCCGCCACCACCAGAGAGCGGCTGTTTCCCCGAACCACCGCCCGGGTATGATGAAGCATATCCGCCATGGTTACCGGGACAGTATTCTCATAACCCAGGACAACCATCCCCAGGGAATCACCGACCAGGATAAGATCAATCCCGGCTTCATTCATCATCCGGGAGGTGAAGTAATCATAGGCGGTCAGGGTGACAATCTTCTCCCCCCGCTTCTTCTTCTTTTTCAGCGTGGCAACAGTTACTTGAGGTAATTCATTCATTTTAACTCTCCATAGTAGATCACTTTATCCCCGCTCTGAAGAAGATCGAGCAGTTCTTTCACGGACCGGCCCAGGCCGGGATGTCTCCAGTAGGGGGCCAGTTCCAATAAGGGCTTCAGGACAAACCGGCGTTCCGTGAGGCGTGGGTGAGGAATTGTCAGCCCCGGAATATTGACCAGCCGCCGCCCGTAAGAGATTATATCCAGATCAATCACCCGCGGGCCATTTCGTATTTTCCGCTTCCGCCCCAGATCTCTCTCTATCTTCTGGCAGGCCATCAGTAGGATGTCTGGCTCCAGAGTAGTCGAGATAATCGCGACACAGTTAAGGAAGAGAGCCTGCTCCCGGAGATACATCGGCTCGCTCTCATAGAGCGCGGAGACATCCTTCACTCTGATTCCGGGGGTGCGGCCGAGAAGAAACAACGCCTTCCGAATATAACCGTCCCGGTCAGCACGGTTGGAACCAAGGGAGATAAATGTATCAACCTCTCTATTCCGGAACATAAATTAGCTCCCTTCGGTCGCTACTTTATGTTTTGAAGAACGACCATAATTATTTTATCGAAACTGAAAAAATATATTTCGATAGTTTCAGTAGAAACTTATATCTCTCTTCTTCGAGGAATAACGCCAAGTGATTTATCCGTTCCCCCCAATCCGGCCAGTCGCTTGCTGTTTTCAAGAGAGATTAATGCCTTCAGTCCGAATCTAACCAGAGCATTTGTTTCTTTAATCCCCGTCAACTGCATTGCTTTTGATAATACCGCGTCATCAATGTTTACTGTGATTTCCATCTCAGAGAAATTAGTACCGCAGGCGCTAAGTTCGTGCTTCGGAACTTCAATAACCTCTAAGGAAAGCAGGAAGGCAGGAGGGGAGAGTATTTTAATTTTCCTGCTTTCATGCTTTCCTTAGAGGTAAAGTTACCCGAACGAAGCGATGGCTAAGCTCTAAATACTTCTAATTTCCCCAGCCGTTCCACGGCTTGCGCCAGTTCAGCTTCGGGGCGGGTCAGTGTCATCCGGACGTATCCTTCTCCGTATGATCCCAGGCCAACTCCGGGGGTTGTAACAATGCCGGCTTCTTCCATCAGTAATGTCGTGAAGGAGGATGAGTCATAATCACCGGGGACACGGCACCAGACATAGAATGTCGCCCGGGGCTTCTTGACTTTCCAGCCGAGTGAGTTCAACCCTTCCACCAGGGTATCCCGGCGTCTACGGTACATCTCCAGTAATTCCAGCCGGAAGTCCTGCGGTCCATTAAGCGCCGCGATAGCCGCGATCTGAACCGCCCGGAAGATACCGGAGTCGATATTGGACTTAACCTTGCTCAATCCGCTTATGATATCGGCGTTCCCGACCGCGAACGCGGTTCTCCAGCCGGTCATGTTATAGGTCTTTGAGAGGGAATGGAATTCTATCCCTACCTCCTTCGCCCCTTCCGCCTGGAGAAAACTGGGGGGATTATAGCCGTCAAAGGCCAGTTCGGTATAGGCCGCGTCGTGGCAGAGGATAATATCATTCTTTCGGGCGAAGGCGGCGGCGGCTTCAAAATAATCCAGATCACAGACCGCGGAAGTCGGGTTGTTGGGATAGTTTAAAAACATCAGCCGGGCACGGGAGGCGGTCTCATCATCTATAGCATTCAGATCAGCCAGAAAACCGTTCTCTTCCGTCAATCCCATCGCTACCGGTATCCCTCCCGCGAATATTGTGCCGGAACCATATACCGGATATCCTGGGTTGGGGACCAGCACGAGATCGCCCGGATTAACGAAGGCCAGGGGGATATGGGCGATCCCCTCCTTGGACCCTAAGAGCGGAAGAACCTCGGTAGCCGGGTCCAGTTCCACACCGAACCGCCGGAGATACCAATCAGCGATCGCTTCCCGCAACTCCTCCATTCCTGAATCCAGAGCATAGGTATGGGTGGATGGATCCCGGGCCGCTCGGGCTAATGCTTCTATAACATGGGGAGGGGTCGGCTGGTCGGGATCGCCGACGCCCAGGTCGATCAACTCCTTTCCCTGAGATCGCAACTCCCTTTTTACCCGATCTATCTCGGCAAAGAGATAAGGAGGGAGCTTTTTTAAACGTTCAGATACCATAAAATTCATTTTTCTCCTTTAAATCAAATAATATATGTATTCAGTTGTCTGAAAATATTAATGAATAAATCCGAATGAGGAAACCTGAAAGAGAATTTCTAATGACGAATGAGGAAATCCGAAAGAATGTCTAATGACTAATAAACAAATGTCCAAATTCGCCTGCCTTCTCGCAGCGGTGAATTCGACATTCGTTATTGAGATTTCGTCATTCTTTCGTCATTCCTCATTCGGATTTCGTCATTTATTTACGTCGTTACCCTTCACAAATAATGGCCATTTTATTCAATCATCTATTCCCGCAAGATGATATAGACACGCAAATATCATTCTTCCACCGGTTCTTCGTGGAAGCGGCAGTAATCATCGGTTACCGGAAGTTCCCGGAAATGGACACCAAGTTTATCCGGTTCCGCGAAAACCTGCCTGGTTACTTTCTCAGCTTTTATCAACTTGAACAAGACCGGTTCCCCGGTCCGGAGCCGTTCCCAGACCACCTGGGCTAAGTTATATCGGGTATTATATCCCTCCGCCAGGAGGTGATCGATCTTTCCTTTTACTGTATAGAACATTGTTCCTTCTCCTTTTTTATTTCTTCTTCGAAAAAAATAATTATTATGATGCAAATTTAATCGGACGGATCGGTCGGATCTGACTGATCGGACTGTTGCTCGACGCCTGGCCGCCAACCTTCTTCATTGGATATTCCTTGCATGCCCGCCGTAGCCTTGGCGGAGTTTGGTTGGATATTCAGAATGTCATGTCCTGATTTAAAGTTGTCACTATTTCTGATTGAAACTTCTTGCTTTTATTCCCCCAACCCTCCTCCCAAAACTAATTTCCAACCAGTCCGCCATAGCCTTGGCGAAGGAGGATGGCCAACTTCCAATATCCAATTTCCAAATTCAACCTCGACGTTGGTCATTCGCATTTGGAGATTGGTTATTGGTCATTGGAAATTGGACATTTCGCTTCCCCACTCCCCATTCCCCACTCTCCAGTTTCTTCCTCCACCGTTTCAACGGCCTTCAACGGCTTTTAAGCACATCCTGCATATTGTAAAAACCGGGGGCAGCATTCGCGGTAAAACGGGCGGCACGGAGGGCGCCGCGGGCGAAGGTATCCCGACTGTGGGCCCGGTGGACCAGTTCTATTCTCTCTCCCGAAGTGGAGAAGAGTACCGTATGCTCCCCTACAATATCACCGGCCCGAACGGCATGAATCCCGATCTCTCCCCGGGGTCTTTCTCCAACCATGCCTTCCCTGCCGTATACCGCGATATCGGCTAAATCGCGGTCACGGCCGGCGGCGGCGCACCGGGCCAGTTTCGCGGCGGTTCCGCTGGGGGCGTCCTTCTTGAGACGATGATGAGCCTCTATTATTTCAATATCATACTCCTCTCCCAATGTCGCGGCCACCTCCTCCACCAGCTTGAAGAGAAGGTTCACCCCCACGCTCATATTGGGAGAGAATACACAGGCAATCCCCCGGACAGTCTCTTCCAGGAGGGTCTCATCCTCCGGAAGTAACCCGGTTGTCCCGACTACCAGAGATTTATTGTTTTTTGCCGCGATGGCCGCGTTCGACAGACTTGACTCCGGAGAAGTGAAATCGACAACCACATCCCCTCTTTCAATCACTGCCGCGAGATCGTCGGTCAGGGGAACAGAGATGTTTCCACAACCGCTCAGTTCACCCGCGTCCATTCCCAGGTCGGGATGCCCGGACCATTCCACCGCTCCGGTTATCTCAAGACCAGCCTCATCATCAGCGCAGGCGATAATTCTCTTGCCCATCCTCCCTGCCGCTCCGCAGACTATTATTTTAATCATAGTTGGTTTCCTTTGAAAGAAGTGCCTAAAGTAAAAAGAAGTGCCTAAAGTTGAAAGTTGTCGCCTTCGCCTCGTTTGCCTTGGCCTTGGCTTCCGCGGTCAACGACCGCGGCTACAATACCCCACAAAATAAAACTTAACTTGCTGCTTCGGAATTTTCCCGAAATAATTCGGGATCCCGAGTTGTTTTATATTAAGTCTCGGGACAATAAGCTCGTAGTGCAGGACTTCAGTCCTGCCCAACAAAGGCAGGACTGAAGTCCTGCACTACGAGGTTGCGCCACAGGCGCTAATTTCTTTAATGAACAATAACCAAAGCACCGATGCGAAGGCAACAACTTTAGGCACTTCAAACTTTAGGCACTTATAACTTATTTAAGCCCATAACTCCCTAGTAAGCTTTCCAGTTTTATCCGATTTTCAGAAGACAAACCGCAGAGCGGCAGACGGAACTCCTCTTTGACCTTTCCCATCATGGCCAGGGCGGTCTTGACCGGGATCGGGTTGGTCTCGATGAACATCATATTGAAGAGTGAGTAGAGCTCATAATGATCCTTCCGAGCCTCATCCCATCTCCCCTCCAGAGCGCTGTGGACCATTTTGGATACGGCTCCGGGAACGATATTCGCGGCCACCGATATCACTCCCTGCCCTCCCACCGCCATCATCGGGAGGGTAAGCGAATCATCACCTGAGATAACGGTAATATCACAGAGATTGAGAATTTTATTAACCTGATCTACCGAACCGCAGGCTTCCTTGACGGCAACAATATTCTCCAGAGTTGAGAGTTCCGCGATCGTCTCCGGTTCCAGCTTGACACCGGTCCGACCCGGGACATTATAGAGCACCAGCGGGATATCGGTCTCACGGGCTATCTTCC
This sequence comes from uncultured bacterium, assembly GCA_937885075.1. Lineage (GTDB taxonomy): Bacteria > Auribacterota > Erginobacteria > Erginobacterales > Erginobacteraceae > CAKZYZ01. Next base: position 9,066 of record CAKZYZ010000055.1, read on the forward strand.
CGAAATGCTCGATTAGCCCGAGCTGGGTGGGTTTATTATAATATGGGGTAATTACCAGAGCTCCATCGGCGCCCACAGCCTGGGCATGGGTGGTCAACCGTAGTGCCTCCCGGGTGGAGTTGGAGCCGGCGCCGGCGATTACTTTTACCCGCCGGTTGACCTTCTCCACGGTGAATTCCACCACCCGGTCATGTTCTTTATGGGAGAGAGTCGGAGACTCGCCGGTTGTCCCGCAGGGAACGATCGCGTCGGTCCCATTCTCGATCTGAAAGTCGATCAACCGTCCCAGTGTATCGTAATCAACCTCTCCTTCATTAAACGGAGTAACTATAGCTACCATTGCTCCTCGAAACATAATCTCCCTCCTTTAAAAACTTGGCCCTCACTTCGTTCGGGCGCAGTTTTTAAGTGCCTAAAGTTATTCGCTTTCACTCATTCTTATTTTTCAAAGAAAAATAAGATTAATCCAGGTCTATCTCTCCGGTAAAGACAGTCGCGGCGGCGCCGGACATGAAGACATGGTTGTCTTCTCTCCACTCCACCAGCAGGTCGCCGCCTGGGAGATGGACCAGGACCTTTTTTTCGGTCCGGTCGGTGAGCGCACCGGCTACCGCCGCGGCGCAGGCACCGGTACCGCAGGCCAGGGTCCTTCCAGCGCCTCTCTCCCAGACCTGGAAGTTAATCTCTTCCCGACTGACCACCTGGATGAATTCAACATTGATCTTCTCCGGGAAGAGCGGATCAACTTCGATAACCGGCCCTAAATCTTCCACCGGGAGGTCCTGATCGGGGGGATAGAAGATAACACAATGGGGATTACCCATCGAAAGACAGGTTATCGCTACCCGGTGATCTCCAAAGACAGCCGTATGTTCTATCACCCTTCCGGGCAGATTGACCGGAATCATCGGCCCGGTAAGCTCCGGTGGTCCCATATCAACGATCACCCTGTCCCCGACAATCCGGGGACGCATAATACCGGCCAGGGTCTCAACAGTCATCTCATTCCCCTGGACCAGACCATGATCCCGGGCGTAGATAGCGAAACAGCGGATACCATTGCCGCACATCTCGGGCTCGGATCCATCCGAATTGAAGATCCGCATCTTAAGATCGGCTCTTTCGCTCGGATCAACCGTAATAATTCCGTCCGCACCGATCCCGAAATGCCGATCACATAAGAATCGGATCTGTTCCGGGTGGAGATTGAGATTGTCATCCGGATTATCGACCAGAATGAAGTCGTTCCCCAGGCCTTGCATTTTAGTGAATTTAATCTTCATGGTTATAACTTATAGTATTAAAAGACAGTAAGCGGTAAGCAGTTAGCGGTTAGCAGTAAAAACGATGCCTTGCCGACCGCTTACCGCTCACCGTTTACTGCTTACCGTCTTTCGATTATCCTCTAAAGTTCTTCCCGGAAATCCGGGAGCTGCTCCCCCCGGATCAGGTCTATATAGGTCTCCCGCTTTCTGATCACCCGGTACTGATCGCCTTTGACCATTACTTCGGCCGGACGGGGGCGGGAATTGTAGTTGGAACTCATTACATACCCGTAAGCTCCAGCGCTCATTATCGCCAGGTAATCATCGGCAACCGGCTCCGGGATCTGACGGGATGCTCCCAGAAGATCACCGGTCTCACAGATAGGTCCAACTATATCAGCTGTAATATCTTTGTTCTCCCGCGGAGTTATCGGCACAATCTGATGATAGGCCTGGTATAATACCGGACGGATTATATCATTCATCGCGGCATCAATAATGATGAAATTCTTTTTCTCCTTCTTTTTCAGATAAACTACCTGGGTCAGGAGTACTCCGGCATTAGCGGTAATAAAACGTCCCGGTTCCATAATTATCTTTAACCGGAGACCTTGCAGCAGAGGAGCAACTGTTCTGGCGTAATCACCGATCGCCGGAGGATCCTCTTCCTGGTAACTCACCCCCATCCCTCCGCCGATATCCAGATATTTCAGTTCTAGCCCCTCTTCTTTCAGTCTTCCGAGCATAGCAATCAGCCGTTCCGCACCTTCCCGGTAAGGTTCGGTCAAAAGAATCTGAGAACCGATATGCATCTGGATACCTACCGGATCTATCCCGTCCAGATCACGGCAGAGACGATAGAAATCCAGGGACGCTTCCGGATCGAGACCGAACTTATTCTCAGCTTTGCCGGTGGTGATATATTTATGGGTCTGGGGATCGACATCCGGTGTCACCCGCAGGGCGACCGGAGCGATCTCACCCATCTCTTCCGCTATCTCATTGATACGATGGAGTTCCGGGATCGACTCAACCGTGAAGAAGAGGATCCCGGCCCGGAGAGCTTCGGCGATCTCACTGGAGGTCTTGCCCACCCCGGCATAGACGATAGTATCCGGGGATGCTCCCGCCTTAAGAGCCCGGAAGAGTTCCCCTCCCGAGACAACATCAACCCCGGCGCCCTCATCGATCAGGGCGGCGGCGACCCCCAGACTGGAATTTGATTTCAAGGAAAAACAGACCAGGGATTCTCTCTCCCCCCAGGCGTTCTTTGCCTCATTAAAACGGTCAACCAGATGCTGGTAACTATATACATATACCGGTGTCCCCACCTCCCGACCGATTAGATCAAGTGGAACATCTTCACAGTAAAGGGTTCCGTCCCGGTAGTTCCAGGAGTTGCTGTTTATTTCCAATTTCATTTTAACCTCAAAAAATCACAAAAATTATAATAGTTCCCCCCCCCCCCCCCCCCCCCCCCCTCCCACCCCCCCCCCCCCCCCTCCCACCCCCCCCCCCCCCCCCTCCCACTCACCTTCTCACACCCCCTCTAAACGAATGCGACATGCCAGACGCGAGAAAAAACGAGGTGGGAGGACTGCTGTGTCGAGCGGGGCGCG
>CAKZYZ010000056.1 GCA_937885075.1 uncultured bacterium
AGTGGCATCGCTACGTGTCCGAACCGGGCAATTGACACGACGGGACTTGCTTCCAGCAATATTCTTTTGCTAAAAACTCACCCGCTGGACCGCAGCCTTGTCGGCTGCTCCCCGAAGCAGTAAATTAGCACCTTCGGCACTGATATTTATTGTTTTGGGAAATCCAAGAAATTTAACGGATGGATTGATTTGCCCGAAGTGGATATCAGGTTATCAGGATACCAGCGGGAAGGGTATCAGGGTACCGGGCGACACCGGCCCCGTGATCTGATTTCCTGATAACCTGATCCCCTTCCCACTGATCCCCTGATTTTCTGATCCGCTTATTCAGTCTCTCCCCCCTCCCCTTCCTCCTCTTCACCTCTCTCCCTCCGCAGTCGCAGATAAAGCGGGAGAGATTTTTCCTGTCTCCCATCGATGGCCAGATGGATTGAGTATTCTCCCGGGGTTTCCAGCTTGAGTCGCTCCATGTTCAGAATCATATTGGTCGGCAGGGTCTTAGCGTCCGGACCGAATCTTACCCGGACTGTTCCATCGAGCGGAGGCAGAATTGAGTGTCCGTCTTCATCCATAAAACTGATCCTGACCCGATGTTCTCCCTCCTCTATCTTAGAGAAGCGGACGCGGAGCGCCAGGGCGCAATGCGGCCAAACCACCGGGAACTCTTTCGCGTGAATAGTATCAAAAGTACCGAGAATATTCAGCTTCCCCCGGTAATCAGTTGCCGCGTCACATAAAACAAAAGTTTCGATTTCCATAAGTTAGCTCCTTGGTCGCTAACTTTGTGTAAGTACACTGAGTTAACGCCACTTTGTTGAATTTTTGTTTTTTAATCCGTCGGATCAGTCGGATCCGACGGATCTTTCCAAAAAAGCTTCGACTTCTCCCATCACCTCTTCCGGGGTTATCTCTTCCATACACTTAAAATCTGTCGGACATTCTCTCAACAGACATGGACTGCATTCAACACCTTTATAGATTACTCTCACTTTATCTCCCCGGGGGCCGGTCGCTCGCGGATCGGTTGAGCCGTAGAGACCGATCACCGGAACTTCCAGTGCCGCGGCCAGATGAAGTGGTCCTGAATCATTGGCCACAAAAATACGGCAGAGTGATATCAGCGCGGCGGATTCTTTTAGATCGGTTTTTCCCGCCAGGTTAATAACCCCACCAACCCCCGCATTCTCAACTATCTCCTGCAGAATATCATGCTCATTTTCTGAACCGAAGAGGAGAATTGTCACTCCATGTTTCTTCGCCAACAGCTCTGCCAGGCGACTGAATTTCCGGCCGGGCCAGCACTTGGCCGGACCATAACTGGACCGGGGATGGAATCCGATTAAAAGCTGTTCGGGATCATTACCAGCCAGATTCCGAAGCTGTTTTCCAGCCCGGTCGATAAGTTCGGGCGATAACCTAAGAACAGCCGGGGGGGCTGGTTTATCACTCTCCGCGTTATCAATGAGGTGGTAATAATAATCGATCCGGGGAGTATCGCGATATCTCCGGGGAGAGCTTACCGCCCGGGTCAGGAGCAATGACCTACCCTCCTCCGCGTACCCCCACCGTTCCGGAATCCCGGCCAACCGCATCCAGAGAGCGGATTCAAACGATCGGGGAAAGACCACCGCCAGATCGAATCGGAACCTTCGGAGTTTTCTAATTAAATTCCACTTTCGTTTCAGATCACGCCATCCCCCATTAAGATCATAAGTAATCACCTCATCGATCTCCGGCACAATCTCCCAGAGAGGCCCCAGGCCCCGCTGGACCAGAACGGAGAGATGCGCTTCGGGAAATATCTCACGGAGCAGATGCACCGCCGGCAGAGTAAAAATATTATCCCCTACCCAGTTGGGGACTCTGATCAGGATATTTTTTGGATTTGGTTTCATTTAATCATTCTGCCTTTAATCGTCCTGTCAAAATAGTCTTTTAAAAATCGTCCTGTCCCTGAATCGTCCTGTCAAAATAAGCTATCTCCCCCATCTCCGATGAACCCAGAACCAGAGTTCGGGGCGTTCCCGGATTTTCTCTTCGAAGACCGCGGTAAAACGGCGGGTCAGCTCCACTATCGACTCCTTAATCGAGAGCCCCGGGGGGGCCTTCACTTCCCGCTCAAAGAGCACCTGATATTTACCATCCTCCTTAAAATATATGAATACCGGAATCAGAGCCGCGCCGGTCTTCAGAGCGAAGACCGCCGGAGCGGCCGTAGTGGGCGCCGGACGTCCAAAGAAAGGTACATCAATACTCATCTGCCGGGCCCTCTGATCAGCCAGAATCGCTACCGCCCCATTGTTTGCCAGGTAACCCTTAATTGAGGACGCAACCTCTCTTTTTGAGAGAAGATCCAGACCGATCATCTCCCGGGTATCTTTGATCAGACCATCTACCGCTGGATTCTTGATTTTCTGCCCCACCGCCGCGCCGCGAAATGATAAGATCCGCGGCATAAATCCCAGATACTCCCAGTTCCCAAAGTGGGAGATAACAAAGATAATCCCCCTCGATCGCCCAAAGGCCTCCCGGATATTTTCTTCCCCCCGCACATGGAAGTTACTCCTCCAGTCCTCGCCGAGAAAACGGGGTATCCGCAGCATTTCCACCAGGTTAAAACCCAACCCTCCAAACGAAGATCGGGCAATCCTGCGTAGTTCGGATCCATCGGTTCTCTCCGGAAAGGACCGCGTGAGATTATCCAGAGCGATCTTCCGATGTTTCCAGTCCAGATAAAAACCCAGCTTGCCCAGCCCTCGTCCCAGCGCCCGGGCGAAACCAACCGGAATAAAAGAGAAGAATTTCCGGGCTAAAATTAAGATCCAGTAAGCAAACATACTTATTTTTTTGTTTATATTAATTAAAGAATAAGCGTATATTATCACATCATTAGATTTTTTCTTTGAAAAAATCTAATGATAAGATACTACCAGTTTTGTAGTTGGAAGATTATTGATTTTTATCCTCATATTTCGCCTTCACCACAAAACACATAAATTAAAACACAATAATTTTTGCACAGCAAAAGTTATTGCCGCCGATTGATTCAATCGGGGGCCGGATAAAGTAGCGAACGAAGTGAGCTAATTTATGGATATCAAACAAAAAACAGCCGCTATCTCCACTCTCTTAAACCTGCTCCTCACCAGCTTGAAATTCATTCTCGCCGGATTCAGCGGCAGCCTGGTTATTCTGGCGGAGGCCTGGCACAGCCTTACCGATGTTGTCACCTCTCTCCTGGTCTATTTCTCGGTATCACCCCGGAATACCGATACGGGAGGAGAAACCTCAAGGGAAATCACAGCGGAGAAGCAGGTGAACCGGCCGGGGAATATAATCGACTGGAAAAATATCACCGTTGAGAACTGGGTTTCATTACTTATCGGCGTCATCATCCTCTCCGCCGCCATCGGAGTGGCTCATCGGATAATATACGCTCCGCCCGGATTAATATCATCACCTTTCGCTTATGGCCTTTTCTTCATCTTCTTCGCGGTCTGTTCATTGGTGGTCTCGATATTTGAGATTAAAATGGGGAAAAAGTATAACTCCCCCGCCCTGATTGCCGATGGACTTCACTCCAAATCGGATATGATCGGATCCCTGATTGCCGGTTTCACCATGATCGCCCTTCAACTGGGAATCGATCGGCTCGGAATCAATATCGATAAAATCGGCGCGGTGGTTATTATTGTATTTATCTGCTCCTTCTCTCTGGAGACTTTTATTAATTTCTGGGCCTCCCTTCACGGGAAAACCGGATGGAGAGACAGAATTACCTCCGGCCTGATCGTATCCGCGTTTAACAAAAGTACCTGGGAGTTACTCTTCCGGCGTATGGGCCGGAGTTTAAACTGGGATCAGCTATCATTCGAATCCCGGCTCCGGGCCAGACGGATATTAATATCCCTTCTTGGGATGGGATTGTTGCTTCTTATCCTCCTCAACTGTCTGACAATTATCAGTCCCACTCAGGAAGGTATCCGGGAGAGACTGGGAAGACTGGTCAACCTGGACCACCCACTTAAACCCGGTCTCCATCTAAGACTCCCCTGGCCCGGAGAAAAAATCATTAAGGTTGACTCCCGTACTATCCGCTCCATGAATATCGGGAATATCTCCAATCCCAATACCGTAGCTTTACTCTGGACAAAAAAACATGGCACGGAGGAGGCCTTCTTATCGGCCGAAAATTATTTCTTCTACCCTTATGTAGTCCTGCATTACCGGATAAAGGATATTTTTGACTACACCTACAACTATGTATCCTATACGCGCCAGGACAAAACCTTTTCTAGCGCGGAGGACCTTCTTGATAATGCCACTCACCGTCTCCTGACCCAGATATTTGCCACCAAAGTCTTCACCACGATTGTAACCACCTACCGGCAAAAGATGGAAGAGAAGATCAAAAATACCATCCAGGCGGAGATGGATGAGCTCAAAACCGGCCTGGAGATCATTGCCGTTAATATCAAGGATATCCATCCTCCGGTATCGGTGGCCGACTCCTACGAACAGGTCATCGCGGCGATGCAGGAGAAAGAGCAGAAGATCAATCAGGCTACCGGCTACAGCAACAGCGCGATACCGGAAGCCCGGGGCTGGGCTGTCAAGACCGAGAAACAGGCCCAATCATATGTGCTGGATAAGGAAGAAAACGCCCGGGGAGAAGCCAGCCGTTTTCTGAGCCGGGTATCGTCTATTTCGGCATATCCCTCCATAGCGATGCCCATGCTTTACCGCAAATCCATCAAGGAAACTCTGGCCAATAAACCTATCATCCTGGTCGATCCTCATACTTCCACCCCGGAAGTCTGGCTGAAATCAGGTAGACCGATCTTTTTAGAGAGCCAATATTAGCATAAATAATAAATATCAGCGGATATCGAGGAAATCATGAAAAAATTTACCCTGCTGCTTGTTGTACTGGGCATACTATTATGCGTAGTCGGTTTAAGCGTCTTCACGGTCAACGAAAAGGAGATTGCCATCATTACCCGGTTTGGAGATCCGGTCCGGATAGTCACTCAGGCCGGACCGCATCGTAAACTACCGGGTTTTATGGAAAAAGTCAACCTGCTGGATAAGCGAATCCACACTTTCAAGCCCCGGCCTATACAGCTTCTCCTGAAAGACCAGAATCCGATTATCATGACCTGCTATGTCTGCTGGCAGATCACGGACCCCCTATTGTTTTTTCAGGCACTGGGAACCCAGGCCATCGCCGAAGAAAAACTGGGGGATATGGTTAACGCACGGTTGGGGAATGTGCTGGGAGACTATTTGCTCTCCCAGATTATCAATGTCGATAAGAATAAAGTTAAGCTAACCGCTATCGAGCAGAGGATCCTGGAAGAATGTAATAATCAGACCCGGGGTCAATATGGGCTTAAGATTGTGGATATCGGTATCCGCCGGGTCACCTATCCATCCATAGTAACTGAGGCTGTCTATAATAGGATGAAATCTGACCGGGAAAAGGAAGCCAAAAAATACCGCGCGGAGGGGGGGGAAGCTGCCTCCAAGATAGAGGCGGAAGCTGACCGGAAAGTATCCGAGATCCTGGCGGAAGCAAGCAAGGAGGCGGAGATCATCAAGGGTGACGGAGATAAGGAAGCGATCAGGATACGGGGAGAAGCCTACAGCCAGGCCCCGGAACTCTTTGAATTCCTGGATTCTCTCGATACCTATCGTAAGATCCTGGGCCGGGAAACCACCCTGATCCTCTCACTTGATTCCAATCTCTTCCGCTACCTCCTGCCGGAAGACCGGGAGATCGGAGGGGCGGCAAAAATAAAGAGCGTTGAAAAATAAGGACGTTGAAGACCGTTGAAGGTCGTTAAAGGCCGTTGAAGGCCGAAAAAAATAACTACAACAAGCAGCCGCGTTAACTGTCGTGTACTTACACTTAGTTAGCGCCGAAGGCGATAACTAATATATGGACCAGGACAATTCCAATCTGAATGTCACTAGCGAGCTTAAGATAGCCGTCAAACGCACCAGGCGTTTTATAAAATGGATCGTGCTGGCGATAGTTATCCTTTATCTCAGCCTCGGGTTCTATACTATCCGGACCAATGAACAGGGGGTTCTGGAATTGATGGGAAGCGTCGTGGACAAACGGGTTCTGCCCGGTCTCCACTATACCTTTCCCTGGCCCTTCAGCCGGGTCTACAAAGTTACGGTAAAAAAAGACGAGAGCTTCACTGTGGCGGATTTTTACCAGGACTCCCGGGCCGATTCACGAGCCAGTATCTTCTATAATCTGACCGGTCTGGAATCGTACGCTCTCTCCGGAGATAATAACGCGGTCGAGATTAAAGTAATCGTGCAATACCGGATCTCCGATCCGTTTGATTATCTTTTCGGCGCGGCTCAGAAGACAACTCTCCTGCGGGATATCATCTGCCGAGAAATTATTCATCTTCTGGCGGTCCAGCCGGTAAATATTATCCTTACCAGCGGCAAGGATGCCATTAAAAATCAACTGCAAATGAATGCCCAGAAGAAACTGGATCAGAATAAAACCGGCCTTACTATCCACCGGGTGGACATCAAAGATATCCGGCCGCCCAGCAGCGTTCAATTGTATTTTGACGATGTGATCAATGCTCAGATTGACAAAGAGAAGATGAAAAGCCGGGCGGAATCCTATGCCAATGAAGAGGTAGCCCGGGCCCGGGGGGAAGGGGACAGAAAGATCAAGGAATCGTCGTCGTACCGGGATAAGGCTATCCAGTCGTCCCGGGGAGAGAGTGTCCGTTTTGAAAAAATATTATCCGAATATAGTAAGGTGCCTCAGATCACTCGAAAACGACTTTACCTGGAATTTGCCCGGGAATGCCTGAGCCAGCTGAAGAATACCTATCTGATAGATCGGAAAGACGGGGTGAACCCGGCTAATCTACATCTTCTTCCCGGAACTTAGGAAAAGAGTTATAAGTGCCTAAAGTGCGCTAAAGTGCCTAAAGTTGAGATCGGAAGAGCACACGTCTGAACTCCAGTCACACTGATATATCTCGTATGCCGTCTTCTGCTTGAAAAAAAAAAATATCTCATTCTTTTTTCTTTTCTTTTTATCTAACCTACCCACAACATCCTCTCCACTCCTCCCGCTGTCCCCTCCCTCGCCTGCCCCCCCCTC